>DBBA01000297.1:12261-18799 GCA_002291955.1 Rhodobacteraceae bacterium UBA996
CCCCCGTCGCGCAGGAACAGGCCGGCGACGCCTGGGTGATCCGCTTCACCATGCCGTCGGACTTCACGCTGGCCACCCTGCCGCGCCCGCGCGACCCCGCGATCCGGCTCGTGGAGCTTCCCGGCGACCGGCAGGCGGTGCTGCGCTTCTCGGGCCTCGCGGGGGCCAGCACCTGGACCGCGCGCGAAGCCAACCTGGCTGCCTGGGTCGCCGCCCGGGGCCTGACCCCCACGGGCGCCATGCGGCACTACTGGTACGACGACCCCTTCACCCTGCCGTGGCGCCGCCGGAACGAGGTCGCCCAACCCGTCGCGTGACCCCACCCGTCGCCTCGGGCGCCGGCGACCTGCCGCCACCCGCGCCGGAACGTGACCGGCGGGCGCTGGTCCTTGGCCCGGCACCCGGCTAGGGTTGCGCCGACGACAGCGGACCGGGGGGCTGCCGCCAGTGATACGGGCATGGTCAAGGGGCATTGCGGGGCTGGCGGCGGCATCCATGCTGGCGCTGCCGGCCCATGCGTTCGACGCCCTGACCTTCGACATCCCCGATGCGGGCGACGGCCTGCAGGACCGCGTCACTGCCGCCTCGGGCCTGCGCGACCTCAAGGACCGCGGCATCACCGACCCGCAGGAAGTCATCGCCACCGCCCGCGCGGAATACGCCCGCCTCCTGGGCGCGATGTATGCCGAAGGGCGCTACAACGCCGTCATCTCGGTCCGCGTGGACGGGACCGAGGCCGCGGACCTGTCCCCCTTCGCCGCGCCGGGCCGGGTGGGCACCGTGGCAATCCGGGTGGACCCGGGCGCCGCCTTCCGCTTCGGCACGGCGCGGGTGGCCCCGCTCGCCCCGGCCACCGACCTGCCCGACGGCTTCGCCCCCGGCGAAACGGCGGCCGCGGGCACCATCCGCGCCGCCGCCGCCGCCGGGATCCTGGGCTGGCGCAACGCCGGCCACGCCCAGGCCGCCGCGACCGGCCAGCGCATCGTCGCCCGCCACGCCGACCGCATCCTGGACGCCGACATCACGCTCGACCCCGGTCCCCGCCTGCGCTTCGGCACGCTCACCATCACCGGCGACACCCGCGTGCGCGAACGCGCCGTGCGCCGCATCGCGGGCTTCCCGACCGGCGAGGTCTACAGCCCCCAGGCGATCGAGACCGCCGCCAACCGCCTGCGCCGCACCGGCACCTTCCGCTCGGTCAGCCTGACCGAGGCCGAGCGTCCGAACCCCGACGGCACGCTCGACGTCACTCTGCAACTGGCCGACGAACGCCGCCGCCGCGCGGGCGCAGGCGTGGAACTCAACTCGCTCGACGGGGTGCGGCTGTCGGCCTTCTACCTGCACCGCAACCTGACCGGCAGCGCCGAACGGCTGCGGGTGGACACCGCGATCAGCGGCATCGGCGGCCAGACCGGCGGCTTCCGCGGCGACGGGGTGGACTTCACCCTTGGCGCCCGCGCCACCCGGCCCGCCAGCTGGGGCCCCGATACCGAGGTCTTCGTGCTGGGCGAGATCGAGGTCGAGGACGCGCCCGACTTCTACGCCGAGACCGCCCGTCTCGGGATCGGCGCAACCCGGCCGCTCGGCGAGAACCTGATCGGCGAACTGGCCCTGACCTACAGCCTCAGCCGGACCGAGGACCGCTTCGGCGACCGCGACGACAGCGTCGTCGCGCTGCCCTTCACGCTGACCTTCGACAGCCGCGACAACGCGCTTGATGCAACCGACGGGCTTTTCCTCAAGGGCACGGCGACACCCTTTGCCGGGCTTGGCGACACCGCCTCGGGCCTGCGGCTGGACGGTGACGCGCGCGCCTACCTTGCGTTCGGCGACCGGCTGGTTCTGGCCGTGCGCGGGCAGCTCGGCACCGTCGAAGGGCCGTCGCTCCTCGATATCCCCGCGGCCGACCGCTACTTCTCGGGCGGGGGCGGCACCGTGCGCGGCCAGGAATTCCAGAGCCTGGGCGTGCGCATCGCCCGCGGCGCCCTCAGCGCGCAATCGGGCGGCGCCTCCTTCCTCGGCGCCAGCCTCGAGGCGCGGGTGGCCGTGACCGACAGCATCGGCGCGGTCGCCTTCGCCGACGTGGGCTACGTCAGCCCGGCCTCGCTGTTCGATTTCGACGCGGACGCCGGGGACAGCCACGCCGGCGCGGGCCTTGGCCTGCGCTACGACACCGGCATCGGCCCGATCCGGCTCGACGTGGGCGTGCCGGTGGGGGGCGAGGACGCGCTGAACGATCTGCAGGTCTACATCGGCATCGGGCAGGCCTTCTGATGCGCGCCCGTGCCCTTCTGATCGCCGCCGCGCTGGCCCTGACCCCCACCCTCGCCCCGGTTTCGGCCCTGGCGCAGGACGACGACGGTCCCGGCTTCCTGACCCGCCTTCTGCAGGACAACCTGTCGGGCGCGGGCCGCACCGTCACCATCCGCGGCTTCGAAGGCGCGCTGTCCTCGCAGGCACGGATGGCCGAACTGACCATTGCCGATGCCGACGGCGTCTGGCTGACGCTGCGCGACGCCACCCTCGACTGGAGCCGCGCCGCCCTGTTCAGCGGCCGGGTCGAGGTGCAGTCCCTCACCGCCCGCGAACTCATCATCGACCGCATTCCGCCGTCCGAACCCGCCGCCCCCAGTCCCGAGGCGCAGGGCTTCGCGCTGCCCGACCTGCCGGTCTCGGTCGAGATCGGGCAACTCGCCGTCGACCGCGCCGCCCTTGGCGCGCCGGTCCTCGGCCAGCCGGTCGAGGTGCGGCTGGGCGGCACCCTGACGCTCGCGGGCGGCGCAGGCGCGGCCGACATCGCGCTTGACCGGATCGACGGGCAGACCGGCCGGATCGCGCTGGTCGCCGACTATGCCAACGCCACCCGCGAACTGGCGCTGGACCTGTCGGTGACCGAAGGGCCGGGCGGGCTGGCCGCCACCGCGCTTGGCCTGCCGGGCAGCCCGTCCGTCGATCTGTCCGTGCAGGGCGCAGGCCCGCTCGACGCCTTCGATGCCCGCCTCCGGCTGGCGACCGCCGGGGCCGACCGGCTGACCGGGCAGTTGCGCCTGTCCGGCGCGGGTGACGGCGGCACCGCCTTCGACGGCACGCTCCAGGGCGACGTGGCCCCCCTGTTCCTGCCCGACTACGCCGCCTTCTTCGGCCCCGACGTGCGGCTGACCGTCCGCGGCACCCGCGCGGGCGACGGGGCGCTGGCCCTGTCCGCCGTCAACCTGCGCGCCGCCGCCCTGTCCCTGCAGGGCGCCGCCCGCATCGCCCCCGGTGGCCTGCCCGAAAGCTTCGCCGTCGCAGGCCGCATCGCCGCCGACGACGGCAACCCCGTCCTTCTGCCCGTGGCCGGGGACGCCATCACCGTCTCCCGCGCCGACCTGACCGCCGAATTCGACGCCGCCCGGGGCGACGGCTGGCGCACCCGCTTCGACATCGCGGGGCTGACCCGCGGCGACGTCTCGATCGCCACGCTCGCGCTCGGCATCGACGGCACCATCACCGGCGGCGCGACTCCCGCCGTCGCCGCCGACATCACCTTTGCCGCCGACGGCCTGGGCCACGCCGACCCGGCCCTTGCCGGCGCCCTCGGCACCGGACTGGCAGGCGGTGCGCGCATCGACTGGCAGGCCGGGCAACCCGTGGCGCTGACCGGCCTGTCCGTCACCGGCGCGGGCCTCGCCCTGACCGGCCGCGCCACGCTCGACACCGCGCAGGGGATCGCCATCGCGGGCGCCGCGGACCTGAGCGCCGACGACCTGTCGCGCTTCGCGGGCCTCGTCGGCCGACCCGTCGCCGGAGGCATTACAGGGAACATCGACGGCGAAGGCGACGCGCTGGCCGGGACCTTCGACATCGCCCTGACCGTCTCCGGCCAGGACCTGACGCTGGGCCTGCCCGAAGCCGACCCCTACCTGCGCGGCGCGACCGAGATCCAGGTCTTTGCCCGCCGCGACGCCGGGGGCACCTTCATCGACCAGATGATGGTGACGGGCGACGGCGTGACGCTGGACGGAACCCTGTCCCTGACCACGCCCGAAGGCGCCACCAGCCCGCAGGCCGCAGGCACCGCGACCTTCAGGCTGAACGACATCGCGCCCCTGTCCGCCCGCGCCGGGCGTCCCCTGACCGGCGGAATCGCGGGGCAACTGGACCTGACCGCCACGCTCGACGGCCAGACCGCACACATCGACGCCGACCTGACCGGCAACACCCTGTCCCTGGGTATACCAGAGGCTGACGCCTACCTCGGCGGCGCCACCCGGCTGACCCTGTCGGTCAGCCGCGACGGCACCACGGGCCGCATCGACCGGCTCGCGCTCGACACCCGGGACGGCCCCCGCACCGTGGAATTCGACGCCTCGGGCGACCTGAGCTTTCCCGACAGCGCCGCACCCGGCTTCGACGGCACGGCAACCGCCCGCGTCAGCGACCTGTCGCCCCTGTCATCCGTCGCAGGCCGCGCGCTGGCCGGCGGGGCACAGGCGACCATCATCGGCCGCCTGACGTCCGACCTGCGGAACGCCGACATCGCCGTGGACAGCACGGCCACGGCCCTTTCCGTCGGCGGTACCGCGCTGGGCGACATCACCGCCACCCTGCAAGCCACCCGCGACGGCACGGCCGCCCGCATCGCGTCCCTGTCCCTGACCGGCGCAGGCGTCAGCGCCACCGGATCGGGCGACCTGACCCTGCCCGACGACGGCACCGCCCCCGCCTTCGACGGCACGCTGGACGTGGACGTGGCCGACCTGTCGCGCCTGTCCGGCCTGACCGGCACCCGCCTGTCGGGCGCCATCACCGCCCGCGCCAGCGGGCAGATCATCACTGACCTGTCGGCCTTCGACACCATGTTGACCGCCGCCGCCTCCGGCCTGTCCACCGGCCAACCCGAGGCCGACCGCATCCTGGGCGGCCGCGCCGACCTGTCCCTGTCGGCCAGCCGCGCAGGCGACGCCATCGCGATCCGCACCGCCCGCCTGACCACCGCCCGCGGCGCGACCGAGGCGACCGGCGCGCTCAACGGCCGCGACGGTGAACTCCGCCTGACCTCGACCCTCGATGACCTGGGGCTTCTGGTCCCGGGCATCACCGGTCCTGTACGGCTGACCGGCACGGTGGCCGAGGCACCGGGCGCGCTGACCGTGGCGCTGGATGCGACCGGCCCTGCGGGCGTCACCGGACAGGCCCGCGGCACCGTCGCACGCACGGGGGCCACCGCCGACCTGTCGCTGACCGGCACCGCGCCGCTCGCGCTCGCCAACCCGTTCATCGCGCCGCGCAACCTCGCGGGGACCGCCCGCTACGACCTGCGCCTGAACGGTGCCCCCTCGCTCGGCGCGCTGTCGGGCACTGTCACGCTTGACGGCGGGCGCATCGTGGACCCCGGCCTTGCGCTGGTCATCCAGGACCTGGGCGGGACCGCCACGCTGTCCGGCGGGCGGGCCACGCTGAACCTCGCGGCGCGGTCGCAGGCGGGCGGCGGCCTGACCCTGTCCGGGCCCGTCACCCTGTCCGCACCCTTCGCGGCCGACCTGCGCGCGGGCCTGACCGGCCTGCGCCTGACCGACCCCGCGCTGTTCGACACCAGCCTGTCGGGCAGCGTCACGGTCGCGGGCCCGCTCACCGGCGGCGCGCGCATCGGTGGCCTGATCGACGTGGGCCGCACCGAGGTCCGCATCCCGTCCTCGGGCTACGGCGTGTCGGGCGAACTGCTGGAACTGGTCCACCTCGACGAACCCGCCGACGTGCGCCAGACCCGCGCCCGGGCGGGCCTTCTCGCGGCGGGCGAGGCGCGGGCGACCGGCACCGGCCCGGCCTTCCCGCTCGACCTCACGATCCGTGCGCCCGACCAGGTGTTTGTCCGCGGCCGGGGGCTGGATGCCGAACTCGGCGGCACGCTGCGGCTGGCGGGTTCGACCGCCGCACTGGCCCCCGAAGGCGGGTTCCGCCTGATCCGCGGGCGGCTCGACCTGCTGGGCAAGCGGCTCGACCTCACCTCGGGCCTTGTCCGGCTGGAAGGCGGCGCGGGCCCCTGGCTGGAACTGACCGCCGAAGGCGCCAGCGCCGACACCCGGGTGTTCGTCGATGTCACCGGCCCGGCCGCCCAGCCCGAATTCACCTTCCGCTCCGAACCCGACCTGCCCCAGGACGAGGTTCTGGCCGTGTTCCTGTTCGGCCGCGACGTCACGCAACTGTCCGCGCTCCAGGCCCTGCAACTGGCCGGCGCGGTCGCCGAACTCGCGGGCCGCGGCGGCGCAGGCATCGTGTCGCGCCTGCGCGGCGGCCTCGGCCTTGACGACCTCGACGTGTCCACCGCCGAGGACGGCACGACCGCCGTCCGCGGCGGGCGCTACCTGTCCGAGAACGTCTATACCGACGTGACCGTGCAGGGCGGCGAGACGGTCATCAACCTGAACCTCGACGTGATCGACAACGTCACGATCAAGGGCAGCGTGTCGTCCGACGGCGGCACCGGGCTTGGCGTGTTCTACGAACGCGACTTCTGAGACGCCCCCCCGTCCCGCCCGATCCCGTCCCGCCCCATCCC
>DBBA01000352.1 GCA_002291955.1 Rhodobacteraceae bacterium UBA996
ACCGGCACGGACTTGTCGATCAGCGCGATAGGGCCGTGCTTCAGTTCGCCCGATGCATACCCTTCGGCGTGGATATAGCTGATTTCCTTGAGCTTCAGCGCCCCTTCCAGGGCAAGGGGATACAGCGGCCCGCGCCCCAGGAACAGCACGTCGCGCGCCTCGGCCAGGCGGGCGGCCACGTCGGCCACGCGGGGACCGAGGTCCAGCGCATCGGCCATGAGGCCCGGCAGCGCGCGCAGTCGCGACAGCCGGTCGGCCAGCCCCGCGTCATCCAGATGACCGCGGTCGCGCGCGGCCCGCAGCGCGATCATCAGAAGGACCAGAAGCTGGCCGGTGAACGCCTTGGTAGACGCCACGCCGATTTCCGGCCCCGCCAGGATGGGGATCACCACGTCCGATTCCCGCGCGATCGAGGATTCGGGGACGTTCACCACGGCCACGATGCGATCCGCCTTGCCGTCGAGATAGCGCAGTGCTGCCAGCGTATCGGCGGTCTCGCCGGACTGGCTGACAAGGATCGCGACGGTGCGGGGGCTGACGGGCGGTTCGCGGTAGCGGAATTCGGACGCGATATCGACCTCGACCGGCAGGCGCGCGACCTGTTCCAGCCAGTACTTCGCCGCCAGGCAGGCGTAGGACGCGGTGCCGCAGGCGACCATCACCACGCGGTCCACCTGCGCGAAGTCGGGCAGCGCGGGCAGGGTCAGCGCGGACCCGTCCGGCGCGACGTAGGCCGTCAGCGATCCGGACAGCACGGTCGGCTGTTCGGCGATCTCCTTCATCATGAAGTGGCGGTAGCCCGACTTGTCGGCCCGCGCGGCCCCCGGCGCGATGGTGCGCACCGCGCGGTTCGCCCGTGCGCCGCGTGCATCGGTGATCGTGACGCCCGACCGGCGCACCACGGCGCGGTCGCCCTCTTCCAGATAGGTGATCCGGTCGGTGAGCGGCGCCAGCGCGATGGCATCCGACCCCACGAACATCTCGCCCTCGCCATGCCCGATGGCCAGCGGGCTGCCGTGGCGGGCGGCGACGATCAGGTCGTCCTCGCCCGTGAAGAGGAAGGCCAGCGCCCAGGCCCCTTCCAGCCGGTCGATGGTGGCGAAGGCTGCGGCAACCGGGTCAAGGCCCTGGCCCATGTGTGCCTCGGTCAGCAGCGCGATGACCTCGGTGTCGGTATCGGTGTGGTGCGCGATGCCACGGGCGGCAAGATCGGCGCGAAGCGCGCGGAAGTTCTCGATGATGCCGTTGTGCACGACGGCGACGCGGCCCGCCATGTGCGGGTGCGCATTGCGTTCAGTGGGCGCGCCGTGGGTCGCCCAGCGGGTGTGCCCGATCCCGGCATGGCCCGGCAGGGGGTCGTGCACCAGCGTGTCGGACAGGTTGACGAGCTTGCCCACCGCGCGGCGCCGGTCGAGCATGCCGCCCTCGGCCACCGTGGCGATGCCTGCGCTGTCGTAGCCCCGGTATTCCAGGCGCTTGAGCGATTCGACCAGCAGGGGCGCCACCTCGTGGTGGCCCAGGATCCCGACGATGCCGCACATGGGGCTACTCCTTTCGCGCGCGGGCAGCGCGCAGCTTCTCGAACAGGCGGGTGGCGAAGCCCGGCTTGTTGTCCTGCCGGGCGCGGGCCACGGCCATGTCGCCGGGCGGCACGTCGCGGGTGATGACCGACCCCGAGGCCGTCATCGCGCCGTCGCCCACGGTGACCGGGGCGACCAGCATGGTATCCGATCCGATGAAGGCATTCCGCCCGATCACCGTGCGATGCTTGGACACGCCGTCGTAGTTGCAGGTGATCGTCCCCGCGCCGATGTTGGTGCCCGCGCCGATCTCGGCATCGCCGATGTAGGACAGGTGGTTGGCCTTGACGCCATCGCCCAGACGCGCGGCCTTCACCTCGACAAAGTTGCCGACATGGGCGCCGTCGCCCAGTTCCGCGCCGGGGCGCAGGCGGGCATAGGGGCCGACCACGGCGCCGTCGCCCACATGGCAGCCCTCGAGGTGGCTGAAGGACCGGATCCGGGCGCCGGATTCGACGGTGACGCCGGGCCCGAACACGACATGGGGTTCCACCACCGCGTCGCGGCCGATCAGGGTATCGTGCGCGAAGTGAACGGTGTCCGGGGCGATCAGGGTCACGCCGGCGTCCATCGCGGCGGCGCGGGCGCGGGACTGGAACAGCGCCTCGGCCGCGGCGAGTTCGGCGCGGGTGTTGATGCCCAGCGTTTCGGCTTCGGGGCAGGTGACGACCGTGGCGGTCAGGCCACGGGCCCGGGCGATGGCGACGATGTCGGTCAGGTAGTATTCGCCCGCGGCGTTGTCGTTGCCGACGGCCGCGACCAGATCGAACAGAAGGCCCGCGTCCGCCGCGACAACCCCGGAATTGCAGAGCGAGACGGCGCGTTCCTGGGGCGTTGCGTCCTTCCATTCGACGATGCGTTCCAGCGTGCCGTCCCGCAGGATCAGCCGCCCGTAGCGGCCGGGGTCGGCGGCGTGGAATCCGAGCACCACCACGTCGGCCCCGTCTGCGCGGGCCGCGCG
>DBBA01000104.1 GCA_002291955.1 Rhodobacteraceae bacterium UBA996
GGCTGTCGATGTTGTAGCCGCGCCCGCTGAACAGGCCGATGACGCGCGCCAGAACGCCCGGCTCGTTGTCGACGATGACCGCCAGGGTGTGGGTTTCCGTGACCTGCGAATAGGGGTCGCGCAGGTCATAGGCCGAGTGTTTGGACGAGCCTTGCTGGATTTTCAGGGGGGACATGAGGGTTCCTTATTCGGCCGCGCCGCGGCGGCGATGCTCGTCGAGTTTGTCGGCGAGCCACATCTTGATGAGGGCCTGGCGGGGGATGCCGCGGTGGTTGGCTTCGCGGTCCAGCGCCTGCACCATCCAGGCCGGAAAGTCGACATTCGCCCGCTTGGGCGTCAGGCCCGGGCGGCGGGCCTTGTCCCAGTCGAGGAAGTCGTCGATCTCGTCGCTGCCCGCGTCGAACAGGCGGTCGAATTCCTCGACGGTGATCGTGCGCGTGCCGTCACGGCTGACCATCACGCGATCGGTCGTTTTGTTCATACCGCCCCACCTCGTCCTGTCTGGCGCGGCGGACCGAGATCAGCCGGACCCGCTTGCCGCGTCGCGTGAACCCCGCCGTCCAGTGCCGCCCCGCCAGGCGGGCAACCCAGGCCATCCGCACCCCGCCCCTCAGGATCGGCCCGATCTCAAGCCCGAACGGATCGTCCCACAACATCTGCGCCTGCACGAAGTCGATGCCGTGCTCGTCGCGGTTGGCCTCGCTCCTTGAGGGGTCGGACTCGGATCCGTGATGGTGTGGAAACCATACCGTTTCAACCCCCCGGGGTCACACCAGCACCGCGCCGCCCGCCCCGATCACGCCCTGGGTCTCGGCCTCGCCCAGCAGCATCTGGTTGTGGGCATTGCCGGACGGGATCATCGGGAAGCAGTTCTCGTGCTTTTCGACCAGGCAGTCGAAGATGACCGGGCCGGGGTAGTCCAGCATCTCGCGGATCGCGTCATCAAGGTCGGCGGGGTCGGCGCATTTGATCCCCTTGCAGCCGAAGGCCTCGGCCAGTTTCACGAAATCCGGCAGCGACTCGGACCAGGATTGCGAATAGCGCTCGCCGTGCAGCAATTCCTGCCACTGGCGCACCATGCCCAGGCGCTCGTTGTTCAGGATGAACTGCTTGACGGGCGCGCGGAACTGGATCGCGGTGCCCATCTCCTGCATGTTCATCAGCCATGACGCTTCGCCGGCCACGTTGATGACCAGCGCGTCGGGGTGGGCGATCTGCACACCGATGGACGCGGGCAGACCGTAGCCCATGGTGCCCAGGCCTCCGGACGTCATCCAGCGGTTGGGGTCCTCGAACCCCAGGAACTGGGCGGCCCACATCTGGTGCTGGCCGACCTCGGTGCAGATGTAGCGGTCGCGGCGGTGCTTCGTCAGGGCTTCCAGCCGCTGCAGCGCGTACTGCGGCTTGATCGTCGCGGTCGCGGGCTTGTAGCGCAGGCAATCGACCGCGCGCCATTCGGCGATCCTGCCCCACCACTTCGCCAGCCCCTCGGCGTTGACCTTCCGGCCCCGCTCGGTCCAGACGCGCAGCACCTCCTCCAGCACGCGGCCCACGTCGCCGACGATGGGCACGTCCACGCGGATCACCTTGTTGATCGAGGACGGGTCGATGTCGATGTGCGCCTTGCGCGACCCCGGGCTGAAGTCGGCGATGCGCCCCGTGATCCGGTCGTCGAAGCGTGCGCCGATGTTCACCATCAGGTCGCAGCCGTGCATGGCGAGGTTCGCCTCGTAGAGCCCGTGCATCCCGAGCATGCCGAGCCACTGCGTGCCGGATGCCGGATAGGCCCCCAGCCCCATCAGGGTGGACGTCACCGGGAACCCGGTCGCGTCAGCCAGCGCGCGCAGGGCGGCCGTGGCCGCGGGACCGGAGTTGATGACGCCGCCGCCGGTGTACAGGATCGGACGCTCGGCGGTCTCGATCATCTCGACCAGCCGCAGGATCTGCGCGGGGTCGCCGTCCATGCGCGGCTTGTAGTGCTGGGTGCGCGCCTTGGACGGGGGCGTGTAGGTGCCGGTGGCGAACTGGACGTCCTTGGGGATGTCCACCAGCACCGGGCCGGGGCGGCCGTGTGTGGCCACATGGAACGCCTGGTGGATGACGTCGGACAGCTTTTCCGTCTCCTTCACCAGCCAGTTCATCTTGGTGCAAGGCCGCGTGATGCCGACCGTGTCGGCCTCCTGGAAGCCGTCGGTCCCGATCATGAAGGTCGGCACCTGCCCGGTCAGCACGACGACGGGGATCGAATCCATCAGCGCATCGACCAGCCCGGTGACGGTGTTCGTCGCCCCGGGACCGGACGTCACCAGCACCACGCCCGGCTTGCCGGTGGACCGCGCATAGCCTTCGGCCATGTGGATTGCGCCCTGTTCGTGGCGGACCAGGATGTGGCGGATATCGTTCTGCTGGAAGATCTCATCATAGATCGGCAGCACGGCCCCGCCCGGATAGCCGAATACCGTGTCCACGCCCTGATCGCGCAGGGCCTGAACCACCATCCGTGCACCGGTCATCGTCCGCGTCATCACCGTCTCCGTGTTCCGCCTGTGATCAGGCAACAAAAAACCCCCGAGGGTCGGTCGGGGGCACATGCAGCAAGGGAGGGCGAACCCGTCACCGGCGCATGCGCCATCGTCCTACAAGAATGAGAAGGCCGTGCATTCCGCACCTCCACCCGAAGTGGCAGAGAGATTAGGGGCGCGCACCGGGGGCGTCAAGGCGACGCGCCGGATTTCATGTCGCGGGCGGGCGGATTTCCGCAACTTTGTTTCTGAACATGGCGCGGCGGCGCCCGGGGGTCAGCGCGCCGACCCTGCCACCAGCGACGGCGCCCAGACCGTGCCCTCTGACCCGACGGCAACGGGCGCAGTGACGGGACCGGGCGACGGCCAGTCCGCGCCCGCATCGTGGACCAGTCGCAGCGGGGGCACGGGCTGTACCGCCCCCTGCGCCGCGCCGGACTGGCCGCGCATGGCTTGCCGGACCGTCTGCCCCGGGTCAGCGACCGCGCCGACCGCCGTCACGACAATGCTCACGCACGGCCGAAGCTCGCTGTCCTCGACACAGAACATCTCGACCAGATCGCCGATATCGGGCGCAGCGCCGCGCGGACAGGTGTGCGCCACTTCCTCGACCAGTGCGAGCGGCCCGCCGTCGTCGCACCAGACCAGCGCAGTGTTCGCGCCGACGGACCGCCAGATCACCACGCCCTGCAACCGGACCAAGATCGTCTCCACGCGACTCGCGCCACGGGTGAAGAAGCACGGGGCAGCGACGTCAGAAAAGTCTGTCCTCGGTGTCAAATCGTTGTTACGCTGACGCGGATTGATGACAAAACGACGCCAATTAGCGTCAGTCTCCGGAGGGCGCGATGGCGGGGATACGGACACCCCAGGACGTGCGCGGAACCTTTGCCCGCAATCTGCGGCAGCTTGCGGCGGGCGAACGGTCGGTGTCCGCCCTGTGCCGCGAGGCCGGGATCAACCGCACGCAGTTCAACCGCTACCTCTCGGGCGAGGCACACCCCCGGCCGGATGTGCTGGACCGCATCTGCCGCCGCTTCGGGCTCGATGCACGCATCCTTCTGGAACCGCTCGAGGATCTGCGCCGCGGCAGTCCGCCGCCCGGGGCGACCCTGGACCTGGAGCCGTTCGGCGACCGGATCCAGGGCTTCGACCATCGCCGGATGCCGGACGGCTTCTACCGCCTTGTCCGCCCGGCGATGACCACCCGGGGCATGGCGCTGGCCAGCCTTCTGGTCCTCCGCAGCGCGGCTGACGGGACGAAACGCGCGCTGGCCGCGGTACCTGCCTACTATTTCGCCGGGACGGTCCGGCCGCGCCCGTGGCGCGAGCGGCGCCTCGCATCGGTCGTGTTCCAGCACAGCAACGGGGTGTCGCTGCTTCTGGGGGCGCGCGCGGGCAATCTGGTGCAGATGTGCTTTCTGGCCCCGGGCCACCGGGCGGTGGCAACGCTGTTCTCGGGCTATACGGCCTTCACCCAACCCGCCGACGCGACGCAGGCGCAGGCCGTGCCGGTGCTGGCGGAATATGTCGGGCCGCGTTGCGCCGACGCGTTGCGCGTGCGCCGGACCTGCGGGACGATCGCGTGGCCGGACCTGCGCCCGGTGGAGCGGGACTGGTTCGAGACCTGGAACCCCTTCGGTCCGCACCGACCGGGCCCCGGAGAATAGGTCAGACCAATGCGAAAGCGGGGCCGCCCCCGTTGCAAGGGACGACCCCGAGGTTCGTCGGCCGGGCCCGGTCGTTGACTGCTCGGGTCCGTTTCGCCTGTGTCCCGGCCTTCGGTCGGGACGCGCGCACGCGCCCCGGGTAAGAGGGGGAGGGGCCAAGCAGCTCCCGCCCCACCCTGTTCGGCGGCCGGGGCGGTGCCCCGGCCTGACGCGCCACGGCGGGCGCGTGTGGCGCGGCTCCCCGAGGGGACCCGCGCCGGTATCGTCAGCTGCACCCGCTCGTGGCGCCGCAGGTGTTGCACTTCATGCAGGTGCCGTTGCGCACCAGCGTGTAGTTGCCGCATTCGCCGCAGGCGTCGCCTTCGTAGCCCTGCAGCTTGGCCTTTTCCCGGGCCGACAGGCTGACGGTGCCGGTGGCGATGGCGGTGGTCGACTCGGTCGTCACCGTCATGCCCGACAGGCCGCCGTCACCCCCGGCAAAGCCGGTCGCGCCGCCCTGGAACACCAGCAGTTCCCGCGGCAGGCGACCCCGGGTGTAGCCCGCGCTCGCCACCTTCTTCAGCACGTCGAAGGCGGAGTTGCCGGACGCATCGGGCACCTCGCGGAAGTTGCGGACCCCCTCCTGCTCGCCCCGGCCCAGATCGTCGAAGCTGGTGCCCTGCGGCTTCACATGGGCAAGGTCGGTGCGGTCGAGGTAGCTGATCGCGAGTTCCCGGAAGATGTAGTCGAGGATCGAGGTCGCGTTCTTGATCGTCTCGTTGCCCTGCACCATCCCGGCCGGTTCGAACCGGGTGAAAGTGAAGGCATCCACGAATTCCTCCAGCGGCACGCCGTATTGCAGGCCCACCGACACAGCGATGGCGAAGTTGTTCATCATCGCGCGGAAGGCGGCGCCTTCCTTGTGCATGTCGATGAAGATCTCGCCCAGCGTGCCGTCCTGGTATTCGCCGGTGCGGAGATACACCTTGTGCCCGCCGACGATGGCCTTCTGCGTGTAGCCGCGGCGGCGTTCGGGCAGCTTTTCGCGGTGGCGGCGGACGATCTCCTTGATCACCACCTTTTCCACGATCTTCTCGGCCAGCACGACGGCCTTCTCGGGGACCGACCCGGTGGCGAGCGTTTCCTCGGCGTCCTCGTCATCCTCAACCAGGGCTGCGGCCAGCGGCTGCGAGAGCTTGGACCCGTCGCGGTAGAGCGCGTTGGCCTTCACCCCCAAGGACCAGGACAGTTCATAGGCCGCAAGGCAGTCCTCGATCGTGGCCGAGTTCGGCATGTTGATCGTCTTGGAGATGGCGCCCGAGATGAAGGACTGGGCGGCGGCCATCATGCGGATGTGGCTGTCCACGGACAGATACCGGGCGCCCTTCTTGCCGCAGGGGTTGGCGCAGTCGAACACCGCGTAGTGTTCCAGCTTCAGGTGCGGCGCGCCTTCCAGCGTCATCGTCCCGCAGACGTGGTCGTTCGCGGCGTCGATCTGGGCCTTCGTGAAGCCCAGGTGCGCGAGCAGGTTGAACGTCGGGTCGGCCAGTTTCTCGGCCGGGATGCCCAGCGTCCCGGTGCAGAAGTCCGCGCCCAGCGTCCACTGGTTGAACACGAACTTGATGTCGAAGGCACTGGGAAGGGCGGCTTCCACCTTGGCGATCTCGGCCGGGCCGAAGCCGTGGCCGATCAGCGCCGTGTGGTTGATGCCGGGCGCCTGGCCGAGCGAGCCGTGGCCGACGGCGTAGGCCACGATTTCCGCGATTTCCGACGGGCGGTAGCCGAGCTTTTCGAGTGCCGCCGGAACGCTCTGGTTGATGATCTTGAAGTAGCCGCCACCGGCCAGCTTCTTGAACTTCACCAGCGCGAAGTCGGGCTCGATGCCGGTGGTGTCGCAGTCCATGACCAGCCCGATGGTCCCCGTGGGCGCGATCACGGTGGTCTGGGCGTTGCGGTAGCCGTGCGCCTCGCCCAGGCGCAGCGCCTCGTCCCAGGAGGCGCGGGCGAGGTCCACCAGCCGCTGGTCGGGGCAGTTCGCGCGGTCGAGTGCCACGGGGGCGACGTTCACCGCGTCATAGCCCGTGGCGTTGCCGTGGGCCGCGTGGCGGTGGTTGCGGATGACGCGCAGCATGTGGTCGCGGTTGCGCGTGAAACCCGGAAAGGGCCCAAGCTCGCCCGCCATCTCGGCGCTGGTGGCATAGGCTACACCCGTCATGATCGCGGTCAGCGCGCCGCCGAGCGCGCGCGCCTCGTCGCTGTCATAGGAGAGGCCCATGTTCATCAGGAGCCCGCCGATGTTGGCGTAGCCGAGGCCCAGCGTCCGGAAGTCGTAGGACAGTTGCGCGATTTCCCGCGACGGGAACTGTGCCATCAGCACGCTGATTTCCAGCGTGACGGTCCAGAGCCGCGTGGCGTGGACGTAGGCCTGCGCGTCGAACTCGCCCCCCTTGAGGAAGGTCAGCAGGTTCATGGACGCGAGGTTGCAGGCGGTGTCGTCGAGGAACATGTATTCCGAGCACGGGTTCGACCCGCGGATCGGCCCGTCCACCGGGCAGGTGTGCCAGGCGTTGACGGTGTCGTGGAACTGGATGCCGGGGTCGGCGCAGGCCCAGGCGGCGTGGCCGACCTGCGCCCAGAGATCACGCGCCTTGATCGTCTTGGAGATCTTGCCATCGGTGCGGCGGATCAGCGCCCAATCGGCGTCATCGCGGACGGCCTGCAGGAAGGCGTCGGTCACCCGGACCGAGTTGTTCGAGTTCTGGCCTGAGACCGAGGCGTAGGCTTCCGAATCCCAGTCGGTGTCGTAGGTGGGGAACTCGATCGACGCATAGCCCTGGCGGGCATAGTCGAGCACGCGCTTCACGTAGGTTTCGGGGATCGCGTTCTTCTTGGCGGCCCGGATGGCGGACTTGAGGGCCGCGTTCTTGACCGGATCGACGGCGTCGGCTTCCGCGCCATCCCAGCCCCTGATCGCGGCGAAGATGTCGTTCAGCCGCGCCTCGTGCATCTTGGACCCGGCGACGAGGGATGCGACCTTCTGCTCCTCGATCACCTTCCAGTTGATAAAGGCTTCGATGTCGGGGTGATCCATGTCGCAGATCACCATCTTGGCCGCGCGGCGCGTGGTACCGCCCGACTTGATCGCGCCGGCGGCCCGGTCGCCGATCTTGAGGAAGCCCATAAGGCCCGAGGACTTGCCGCCGCCCGACAGCTTCTCGCCCTCGCCGCGCAGGGAGGAGAAGTTCGTGCCGGTGCCCGAGCCGTACTTGAACAGGCGGGCTTCGCGCACCCACAGGTCCATGATGCCGCCGTCGTTCACCAGGTCGTCCTTGACCGACTGGATGAAGCAGGCGTGCGGCTGGGGATGTTCATAGGCGCTGGCGGACGCAGTCAGCTTGCCGGTCTTGTGATCGACGTAGAAATGGCCCTGCGACGGGCCGTCGATGCCGTAGGCCCAGTGCAGGCCGGTGTTGAACCACTGCGGGCTGTTCGGCGCGGCCATCTGGGTCGCCAGCATGAACCGCATCTCGTCGTAGTAGGCGCGGGCGTCGGCTTCCGTGGTGAAGTAGCCGCCCTTCCAGCCCCAGTAGGCCCAGGCGCCGGCCAGACGGTCGAACACCTGGGTGGCCTTGGTCTCGCCGCAGAAACGCTGTTCGTTGGGCAGGGCCGCCAGCGCCGCGTCATCGGCGACCGACCGCCACAGGAATTCGGGCACGCCCTTTTCCTTGACGCGGCGAAGGCGGGCGGGGACGCCGGCCTTGCGGAAGTACTTCTGCGCGATGACGTCCGAGGCGACCTGGCTCCAGCCCTGGGGGATCTCGATCCCCTCCAGGCGGAACACGACGGTGCCATCGGGGTTGCGGATCTCGGAAGTGGTGGTGGTGAAGGCGAGTGCCCCATAGGCGCCCTGCCCCTCGGTCGTGAAATGCCGTTCGATCTTCATCGCGTTTTGCCCCGTCGTCCCATGCGAGGCCGGTCGCGCGGGCGTTCCGCCTGCGTCCGGTCCTTGTGATTGTTGCTGCCCCCGAGGGCACCGCGCGGGTGCTGCCGCCATCGGCCCGCGCCCCCGTGCCGCCCCCACCGCTGCTACCACATCTTGTGCTGCCATCGGCGGCCCACACAAATTGACGTGGGTGAAGGCAGGGGTCAACGGAAAAATCTGCGGCCGGGGTCGGATTTTGAGGTTGACGCGGGCGGCACTTCCCGTCGTGTCCGCGTTAACGAATTGAGTCTTTTCCGTGACAGGCGTGATCCGGCGTGCCTGCCCGCCAGGCCACCAGGCCCATACGACCGACAGTAGCGGCGCGGCGCAGGGCCACAACAGGTAGACGGCAGCAACCCTGCGATGACCGCCCGCGCTGTTGCCGCAACGCCGCAGCAAAATGGAAACAGCCCTTTTCGCCGCAGTTTCGCCATAAACCCTTACGGACCGCGCAAAGACCGACTATTCTGTCTCCGGGTGGTCCGTCATCCCGGCCGTGTGTGCCGGCTGGGGAAACAAGAACGGGCGAGCGAGCAGTCTGGCGGGCGGAAGGTCCCGTGGTGAGTAGTGCGCCGTTGGGCGAGGTGAGAGATATGCAGAAGCTGATGATGGCCCTTGTGGCCGCCGTCCTGGCAACGCCTGTTGCGGCGTCGACCGTGGGCAACTTTTCCTCCGGCAGCCTGTTCAGTCCCGACTCGGTCGGGACGCTGTCCAACGGCGGCAGGCAGTGGAATTTCGGGGTCCCGGTGAGCGGGCACCGCCACGAGACCTTCTTTCGGTCGCAGTTCTCGCAGCCGATGAACGGCGGTCGCTCGACGGTGAGCCTGACCGGGTCGGACGCCTGCGAGACGGTCGCGGCGGGGGCCGAGTGCCTGGTCGGCACGATCACCTACACCAACCGCGTGAACGTCGGGTCCGGACCGGGTCCGGACCGCGCCACCGCATCGTTCAGCGGCACGCAGTACAACTTCAACATCGCGTTCGACATCGCGATCGACCGCAGCACCAACCAGCAACCGACCTCGTGCCTGCGCAACACGTTCGGCTGCGCCGACCAGTGGTATGTCGCCTTCACCTCGCCGATCAGCCAGTTCCGCATCGAAGGGTCGGGCGGCTTCGTGCACGAGGAGAACTCGGGCGACATCCGCATCTTCTGGACCCGGCCCGCGGCCCCGCCGCCGCCGCCCGAAGTGGTGCCGCTGCCCGCGTCGATCTGGCTGCTGGGCGCGGGTGTGGCCGGTCTGGCCGTTGCACGCCGCCGCCGCCGCGGCTGACGACGGCCGCCTTCGGGCGATCCGGCACGGCAAGAGGGCTCGGTCCTGCACCGGGCCTTTCCGTTTTCCGGGTGGCCGCCCGTGCGTTTCCGTCCTGGGAACAGCGTGTCTGCCGGGCTGTCCGGTCAATCCCGTGCCGGCCCGGCCCGGCGCCACAATCGCG
Organism: Rhodobacteraceae bacterium UBA996; assembly: GCA_002291955.1. GTDB lineage: Bacteria > Pseudomonadota > Alphaproteobacteria > Rhodobacterales > Rhodobacteraceae > UBA996. The sequence goes on from DBBA01000104.1 coordinate 9,591, forward strand.
CCGCAATTCCCCGTCAAGAGGCTGGAGTTAACAGTGTGTGAACCATGGAGTGCGAGTCGATGTCGATCATGAGCTTTGTCCGGGGCAGCGCCATCGTGGCCGCCCTTGCCCTGGTCGGGGGGGCCGCTGCGGCCTCGACCGTCCAGCCGGGCTACCAGTCCGTCAGCAGCGGATCCTTCCAGAACGGCAGCGGGACCGCCCTGTGGCAGTTCGGCACGATCTGGGACGGGCGGCCCTGGGGTGACCGGCTGCACGGGCATTCGACCGTGCGCATGACCGGCAGCAATGCCTGCACGACCGCGGCCGCGGGATCGGAGTGCCTGTTCGCCACCATCGACTACTTCAACGCGGTCAACCTGGGCGCGGGCACGGGCAACCTCGACACCGCCACGGGCGCCATGACGCATACGGGCCTTGGCCTGCAGGTGGCGCTGCGGCTGACCGTGGACCGCACGAGCAACAGCACCTGCGCCTCGTTGCGCTATGGCTGCCCGGACCAGTTCACGGTCGCCTTCACTTCGCCCATGGACGGGTTCCGGGTGGTGGGCAGCGGCGCCTGGGTGCAGGAAGACCGTGGCCACAGCGTGCAGATCTTCTGGACGCGGCCCGCGCCGACCGAATCGATCTCGGCGGTGCCGCTGCCGGCATCGGGCCTGATGCTGGGCGCCATCGCGCTGGCCGGTGTCGCCGCCGCGCGGCGCCGCAAGGCGGGCTGACCCGGCGCTGACCCGGGGGCGCCGTCGGGTAAGCAGATGGTCGGGGCGAGAGGATTCGAACCTCCGGCCCTCTGCTCCCAAAGCAGATGCGCTACCAGGCTGCGCTACGCCCCGACGCAGGCGTGATACCCCGCGACGGCCGCGATGGAAAGCATCACTCGGCGCAGGACCAGGCCGCGCCATCCTGCGGGATCGCGGGGTGGCGCAGTTCGGTGCCCGGCGCGATCCCCAGCGCGGCGGCCAAGCCGCCGTTGATCTCGAGCACGAACTGCACGCCGTCGCCGCCGTCGATCGGCGTCTCGTCGAGCGGCCGGGCATTGGCATGCACGCGGGTGACGGTCCCGTCGGGCGCGGCAAAGATCATGTCCAGCGGGATGAGGGTGTTGCGCATCCAGAAGCTGGCGCGCTGCGGGCCGTCATAGACGAACAGCATCCCCTGCCCCGACGGCATGGCGGGCACGTTCATCAGCCCCTGCGCGCGTTCCGCCGCATCGTCGGCCACTTGGACAGTGAAGCCCGCCTGTCCCCAGGGTCCACGCAGTTCGACGCGGTCGGGGTCGCAGGCGGCCGCCGCTGATCCCGCGGCGAGTGCCGCGGCACAGGACAGGGCAAGCCAGGCCGGCCGACCCGCGGGGGTCATTGGATGTCCGGCTGGTCGCCGACCCCGCCCGGGGGGTGCCCCTCGGCCGCGGGGGCGCTGCGCGTGGCGGCGTCCCAGGCCAGCACGGCCGCCGCCATCCGGCCACGGCGCCCGTCGACGACACGCAGGCCCACCGCCTCGCCGGGCTGAAGGTCGGCAAGACCCGACCGGCGCAGCACCTCGATGTGGATGAACACGTCCTCGGCGCGGCCGAAGATGTTGGCAAAGCCGAAGCCCTTGACCTTGTCGAACCACTTCACGCGGGCGGGTTCGAGCGGCAGCTCGGCGACCCCCTCGGGCTCGGCGCTGAGTTCCGCGAGCGGGGGGGCCGCGCCGTCGGTCTTGGGCGGCGTGATCTCGAGCACTTCGGACGCCTGGCTGCCGCGGGCGGTTTCCTGGACGATCACCACGATGCCCGATCCGTCGGCGACCGACCCCTGCCCGAAGTTGCGCAGGACATTGGCGTGCAGAAGGATGTCGGGGCCCCCGCTGTCGGAAACCACGAAGCCGAATCCCTTGCCGGGATCGAACCACTTCACGCTGCCCCGGACCGTCTGGCCCTTCTGGCTCGCCTCAGACATCACGCCACGTCCCCGCGGATCTGCGCCCGCCCCCCGTGTCCTTGTTGCCCCCGACGCGCCCCGTTGCAAGCGCATTCTTGCCCTGATCGGCCAAGGACTTCCATTCACGAAGCGCGAATGTCACGGGTGCCTTCCGCGTGCGGGTCATGGGTTCAGACGCTCCACCTGCCAGGGTGCCCCGGCCGCCGCGCGCGTCCAGCGGAAGCGGTCGTGCAGGCGGAAGGCGCCGTCGGCCCAGAACTCGATCTCGATGGGTGTGATGCGGAACCCGCCCCAGTGCGGCGGGCGCGTGGGCGCGGTGCCGTGCAGCGCGGTCATCTTCGCCACCTCGGCCACCAGGGCGGCGCGACTGGACAGGGGCCGCGACTGCCGGCTGGCCCAGGCGCCGAGGCGGCTTTGCAGCGCGCGGCTGGCGTAATAGGCGTCGGCGGTCGGCCCGTCCTCGCGCACCACGGTGCCGCGCACGCGCAGCTGGCGGTGCAGCGACTTCCAGTGCGCGACGAAGGCCGCCTTGCCCGAGGCGGCGATCTCCTGCCCCTTGGCGCTGTCGTAGTTGGTGTAGAACGTGAAGTCGTCGGCGCCGATGTCCTTGAGCAGGACCATGCGCACGTTGGGCAGACCGCCCGCGTCCACCGTCGCAAGCGCGATGGCGTTGGGGTCATTCGGTTCGGTCCCCTCGGCCTCGGCCAGCCAGGCGCGGGCGATGGCAAAGGGGTCGTCCCCGGCGAAGATGCCTGTCCGGTCAGTCATGCTGTCCCATCGGTTGCAGGAGCCGGGTCCTAACGCCAGCATTTGCAGTCTGCAATGGTCCCGGACGGCGGATTTCCGCCGCTTCCTCAATCTTGAAGCAGTCCGGGCGATGGCCTAAAGCGGCCTGACCTTCGGGAAGGGAGCGGCGGGATGGCATCGGCGATGGCTGCGGGGCTGATGGCGGGCAAGCGTGGTCTCATCATGGGGCTTGCCAACGACAA
>DBBA01000014.1 GCA_002291955.1 Rhodobacteraceae bacterium UBA996
GCGGGTCAGGCGCAGGCGGCCGAGTAGGGATCGCAGAGGGGAACGCGGCAGGGTTGGGGGCCAGGCGGGGGGGCGCTGCCCCCCGGGTGGCCGTTCGGCCCCCTCCCCCCGGGAAATTTGGGCCATATCGAAGACAGGCGCGGGGCCGGTGTTCGGTTGCCCGCGGTCCACGGCGGACGGGCGGACCGATCGGGGGCACGGCGGGACGCGATCCATCCTTATCGAAGCCCTGCGGTCTGACGCGCTTGCGCTTGGCAGACCGCGGGACTAGGCCCCCGACCGAACGCCGACTGGCCCGGAAGCCCGCACCATGACCCTGCCGACCCTTGCCCCCGTCCCCGAACTGTATGTGTCCTGGGACAGCGCCCAGAAGCTGAAGCACGAGGCGGCCGCCCTGCCGTCCTGGGACCTGTCGCCCCGCCAGCTGTGCGACCTGGAGCTTCTGATGAACGGGGGCTTCGCGCCCCTGAAGGGGTTCCTGGGCCAGGCCGACTATGACGGCGTGGTCGCGGGCATGCGGCTGGCCGACGGCACGCTGTGGCCGATGCCGGTGACGCTGGACGTGTCCGAGGCCTTTGCCGCGACCGTCGAGCCCGGGCAGGACATCGCGCTGCGCGACGCCGAGGGCGTGATCCTGGCTACCATGACGGTCACCGACAAGTGGGTGCCCGACCGCGCGCGCGAGGCGGTGCATGTGCTGGGCGCCGATGACATCGCCCACCCCGCGGTCGCGTACCTGCACCGCAAGGCGGGACCGGTGTACCTGGGCGGGCCGGTTACCGGCATCCAGCAGCCCGTGCACTACGACTTCAAGGCGCGGCGCGACACGCCCAATGAACTCCGCGCGCTGTTCCGCAAGCTGGGCTGGCGCCGCGTGGTCGCGTTCCAGACGCGCAACCCCTTGCACCGCGCGCACCAGGAACTGACGTTCCGCGCCGCGCGCGAGGCGGAAGCGAACCTGCTGATCCACCCCGTCGTCGGCCTGACGAAACCGGGCGACGTGGACCATTTCACCCGCGTGCGCTGCTATGAAGCGGTGCTGTCGAAGTACCCCGCGCAGACCACGCATCTGTCGCTCCTGAACCTCGCCATGCGGATGGGCGGCCCGCGCGAGGCGTTGTGGCACGCGATCATCCGGCGGAACCACGGCTGCACCCATTTCATCGTGGGCCGCGACCATGCGGGCCCCGGCAAGAACAGCGCAGGCAAGGACTTCTACGACCCCTACGCCGCGCAGGAGATGGTCCGCGCCCACCAGGACGAAGTCGGCATCGAGATGGTCGATTTCCGCCAGATGGTCTATGTGCAGGAAAAGGCACAGTATTACCCGGTGAACGAGGTGCCCGAGGGGTCCACCGTCCTTGACATTTCGGGCACCGAGTTGCGCCGCCGCCTGCGCGAGGGGCTGGAGATCCCCGACTGGTTCAGCTTCCCCGAGGTGGTGGCCGAGTTGCGCCGCACTTCGCCGCCGCGGTCGAAGCAGGGCTTCACCGTGTTCCTGACCGGGCTGTCGGGATCGGGCAAATCGACCATCGCCAATGCGCTGATGGTCAAGCTGATGGAGATGGGCGGGCGCCCGGTCACGCTTCTGGACGGGGACGTGGTGCGCAAGCACCTGTCGTCGGAACTGGGCTTCTCCAAGGAACACCGCGACATCAACATCCGCCGCATCGGCTATGTGGCGTCCGAGATCACCAAGAACGGCGGCATCGCGATCTGCGCCCCCATCGCCCCCTATGCCGCCACCCGGGCAGCGGTGCGCGAGATGGTCGAGGCCTATGGCGCCTTCCTGGAGGTGCATGTCGCCACGCCCATCGAGGAATGCGAACGGCGCGACCGCAAGGGACTGTACAAGCTGGCGCGCGAGGGCAAGATCAAGGAATTCACCGGGATTTCCGACCCTTACGAGGTGCCGGACGCGCCCGAGCTGCGGGTGAACACCGAGGGGCTCGAGGTGGACTACTGCGCGAGCCAGGTGATCCTGAAGCTCGAGCAGATGGGCCTGATCGCGGCGTGACGCCGGGCGCGTCCGTGGTGCAACCGTCGGTCTTCGGTCCCGGCGCGACGCATCCCGGGGTGCGTGTGATGTTGCGCCTGGTCGGCCTGATGGCCGGTGGTGGCTGTGTCTGGGCCGCGGTGACCGACCTTGGCCTGCGCAGGGACCTGTCCGATGTCGCGCTGACCCGCGGGGACGGTCTGCTGATCCTTCTGGCAGCGGGGATCGTGCTGCTGTTCTGGGCCTTCAGCCGCATGCCCTGGACCCAGGCCGTTCTGACCATCGACGATCACGGGGTCACGACCGAACTGCGGGGGGCCACGGTCCGCCCGCCTGCAACCGTTCCGTTCCATCTGCTCGACCGGGTCGAGGTCACGCCACTGCGGTCGAGCCACACCCTGACCATCGCTGCCCGCGACGGCGCACCACGCCGCTGGTTCGAGGTGCGGGACTGCACCATGCAGGTCGGCGCGAACGCCCCGCTGATCGCGCGCGAGATTGCCCGCCGTGCACGGGCCGCCGGTGTCAACGTCGAAGGCCCCGAAGGCCGAGGGCCCCTCATGTCGCAATCCATCTGGCGCTTCGCGCCATCTTTGGCCCCGAACCTGCCGGTGACGGACGGACAATGACGGGCGGACAGTGACGGGCGGACAGTGACGGTCGATCAGGCCGCGGCGCCCGCCCGCGCCCGGTCGGCCAGAATCGCCGGGGCCTCGACCTCGGCCCACACCACCAGCGGGCGCAGCGCCACGATCAGCGACTGGCCGCGGTCGGTCAGCCCATAGGTGACGGCGGGGGGCGTGGTCGGTTCCACCGCGCGCCACACCAGCCCGTCGCGTTCGAGCGATTTCAGCGTCTCGGCCAGCATCCGGCGCGAGATGTCGGGGATCAGGCGGCCGAGCGCATTGAACCGCGCAGGCGCGCGCCACAGTGTGAGCAGCAGCAGGATCGACCAGCGGTCGCCGATCCGGTCCAGCACCTGCCGCACCGGGCAGGCGTCCAGATCGCCCGTCAGAGGCATGGCGGGCAGGCAATCCTGCGTGCCGTCGGGCATGGTGGTTCCCTCCAGGTGACCAGGGGCGGGCAAGGTGCCTTCTTTCGCCCCGCATGAACAGTCTCTATCCGAGACCAGCAACCGAATCCAGACCGGAGTGTTCCATGTCCAGCGTCACCCATGCCCCCCTCCTTGTCACCGGCGCGTCCGGCCAGTTCGGCCGCCTTGTCGTGGCCGAGCTTCTGGCCCGCGGCGCGACCGACGTGCGCGCAGGCTCGCGCGATCCGTTCCGGCTTGCCGCCACCGGCGCGCGTCCCGTGCGGGTGGACTTCGACGATGCGGCCAGCCTCGATGCCGCCATGGCCGGGGTGGAGCGGGTGCTGATCGTGTCCACCGATTCGCTCGACGCGAACGGGACCCGCCAGCGCCAGCACAGGGCTGCGGTCGATGCGGCGGTGCGGGCGGGGGTGGGGCACATCGCCTATACCTCGATGCCCGCGCCTGCCGCCGACCATCCGATCTTCTTCGCCCCCGATCACCTGGCGACCGAACAGGCGATCCGGGACAGCGGCATTCCCCACACGATCCTGCGCAACAACTGGTATTTCGAGAACCTGCTGCTGGGGATGCCCGCGGCGATCGCGCAAGGCGCGCTCTACACCAGCGCAGGCCAGGGGGGCCTTGCCCAGGTCGCGCGCGCTGACTTGGCGGCCGCGGCCGCGGGGGCGCTGCTGACCGAGACCGCCAGCGCGACCTACGCGCTGTCGGGACCCGAGGCGGTCACGATGGAGGCGCAGGTGGCGATCTTCAACGCGGTGCTCGGCACCGACATCAAGGTGGTCCACCTCGATGATGCCGCGCTGTCCGGGGGCCTCGCCGCGGCAGGTGTTCCCGCGGGTCTGGCGGCGCTGATCGTGGGGGCGGACCGCGCGATCCGCGAAGGCCGGATGGGGCAGGTCACGGATGCGGTGGCACGCCTGTCGGGGCGCAGGCCCCAGCCCCTGGCCGACTGGCTGGCCGCCAACCGCGCCCTGTTCGGGCGCTGATCCCCTCACCCTGTCCCAAGTATCCCCGCCGGAGGCACCCGGAGCCGCCCGCCCCCGCGGGCGGCGACAGATGGCGTCGCAGGGCGCACGCGCGCCCTGCGTCCGCAAGGTCCGTGCGCATGGACGCCTAATGCGCGCTCACGGGGG
>DBBA01000334.1:0-1858 GCA_002291955.1 Rhodobacteraceae bacterium UBA996
GAGGCGGCGGCGTCCACGCAGAAACGCTCCGCGCCGTAGGAGAGGATGGGGTTGAGGTAGCCCATGAGCACGATGGGCGTGTCCGCGTCCTCGGCGCGGAAGTCGCGCACCATGGCGAGCGCGCGCGCGAGGTTCGCGCCGGCCTTGAGTCCGCGCTGCCCCGCGGCCTGCACGGTCGGGCCGTCGGCCATGGGGTCGCTGAAGGGGCAGCCGATCTCGATGAGGTCCGCCCCCGCGCCCGGCATGCCGCGCAGGATCGCCATGCTGGTCTCCGGGTCGGGGTCCCAGGCGGTGACGTAGGGGATGAGCGCGCCGCGGCCCTCGCGCTTGAGGGCGGCGAAACGTGCGGCAATCCGGCCACTTTGCTGGCGCGGCCGGCCCACGCTCCGCGCCTGCGGCGCTGCGCGATCGGACGCGCTCACAGCTTGACCCCGAGGTGCTCGGCGACGGCGAAGATGTCCTTGTCGCCGCGGCCGCACATGTTCATCACCACCAGCGTCTCGGGCGGCAGGGTGGGCGCGATCTTGCACACATGCGCGAGCGCGTGCGCGGGCTCCAGCGCGGGGATGATCCCCTCCAGCCGCGAGCAGAGCTGGAAGGCGTCGAGCGCCTCGCGGTCGGTGGCGTGGACGTACTCGACGCGCCCCAGTTCGTGCAGCCAGGCGTGCTCGGGGCCGACGCCGGGGTAGTCGAGGCCGGCGGAGATGCTGTGGCCCTCGAGGATCTGCCCCTCCGCGTCCTGCAGCAGGTAGGTGCGGTTGCCGTGCAGCACGCCGGGGCGGCCGCCGGTGAGGCTCGCGGCGTGGCCCGTGGGGTTGTCGAGGCCGTGCCCGCCCGCCTCCACGCCCAGCATCCGCACGGAAGCGTCGTCGAGGAAGGGGTGGAACAGACCCATGGCGTTGGAGCCGCCGCCGATGGCGGCCACGAGGATGTCCGGCAGACGGCCGCCCTCGGCCTCGGCCATCTGCCAGCGCAGCTCCTCGCCGATGATGGATTGGAAGTCGCGGACCATGGTCGGGTACGGGTGCGGGCCGGCGACCGTGCCGATGCAGTAGTAGGTGTCCTCCACGTTCGCGACCCAGTGGCGCAGCGCCTCGTTCATCGCGTCCTTCAGGGTCGCCGCACCCGAGGTGACGGGCACGACCTCCGCGCCCAGCAGCTTCATGCGGAACACGTTGGGGGCTTGGCGGGCGACGTCGGTGGCGCCCATGAAGACGGTGCAGGGCAGGTCGAACAGCGCGCAGGCCGTGGCGGTGGCGACGCCGTGCTGGCCCGCGCCGGTCTCGGCGATGATGCGGCGCTTGCCCATGCGCTTGGCGAGCAGGATCTGGCCGAGCACGGCGTTGATCTTGTGCGCGCCGGTGTGGTTCAGCTCGTCGCGCTTGAAGTAGATCTTCGCGCCGTTCAGATGCTTGGTCAGGCGCTCGGCGAACCAGAGCGGGCTGGGTCGGCCCACGTAGTCCTTGAGCAGCCGCCGCCACTCCGCGTCGAAGCCGGGGTCGCGCTTTGCCGCCTCGTAGGCCCGCTCGACCTCGAGGATGAGGGGCATCAGGGTTTCGGCGACGTAGCGGCCGCCGAAGCCACCGAATTTTCCCGAGCTGTCGGGGCCGCCGCGGTAAGTGTTGGGCGGCGGGGAGAGCTTGTTCACGTGGCAGGCTTTCCGGAAGGCGGTTTGGCTGATCTTGCTAGCGGAGCGGGCGCGGCGCCGGAAGGCGGTGGGGGCTGTCGGAATTCTTTACACCGCCCGTCCCGAACCTGTCGGCTCCCTTTACAGGTGGGTGTGGCCGCGCGAGCCGAACCGCATGCCATCAAGGGGTTGCAAAAATGGCATGCCGTTTGCTGGCATTTTGCTTGCTGG
>DBBA01000334.1:2196-2841 GCA_002291955.1 Rhodobacteraceae bacterium UBA996
TTTTGCTTGCTGGCATTTTGCTAGCGGTAAGATGGCAAGATGTTGGAAAAAAGGAGTTCGATATGCGCCTTCGCCACCTGCTCATCGCCACCGCGGCCGCCACTGGCCTTTCCGGCGCGGCCTCCGCGGCCACCGTCAACCTCGACGGGCTTGGCATCGGGGCCGGAATCTTCATCGAGTCGGCGTCGCCCGGCTTCGGCAGCGTGGGCCCGGTGACCCTGAATTGGTCCCCGTTTGGCGACAACCGTGACCTGCGCTTCTGGAACGGCGGCTACTCGGGCCGGGGCGCGGCGTATTGCGAAGAACGCACGGGCTGCGGGCTGGATATCACGGTCTCCGGCCCGCTGAACGCCGTCACGCTGACAAGCTTCTTCCTGGGCGGCTGGCCCAATAGAGACCGGAGCATCGACTACAGCGTCCTGGACCTTGCCACCTCCGCGACCGTCGCGTCCGGGACAGCCGCGGTGCCCGGGACGACCGGGCTGGTCGTGGCCGTGGGCGCCACCTCGGCGGCCGGCTTCCGCATCCTGTTCGGTCCGGACGGCTTCAACGGCGGCATCAACGACATCACCTTCCTGCCGATCGTCGGTGACCCGTTCGGCGTCCCCGCCCCGGCCGCCGCGGCGCTGTTCGGCCTCGGCCTGC
>DBBA01000223.1 GCA_002291955.1 Rhodobacteraceae bacterium UBA996
CGCAGCTTGTCCAGCACCACGGCGGCGGCTTCCGGGTCGTCCTTGCCCATCGCCTTCGCGCCCTCGATCACCGTCACCTCGCAGCCCAGCCGCCGGTGCGCCTGCGCCATCTCCAGCCCGATGGGACCGCCGCCGATGACCAGCAGGTGACCGGGCCGGTCGCGCAGGTCGAACACCGTCTCGTTCGTCAGATGCGGCACATCGGCCAGCCCCGGGATCGGCGGGACCAGCGGCGTGGACCCCGTGGCGATGACGAACCGGCGCGCGCGGATCACCGTGTCGCCCGCCTGCACCTCGGTCTTCGAGATGAAGCGCCCCCAGTCGCGGATGACGGTCACGCCGAAGCCTTCGAACCGCTCCTCGCTGTCCATCGGCGCGATGGTGTCGATTACCCGCGCGACGTGGTCCTTGGCGGCGGCATAGTCCACCGCCGGGTCCACCGGGGTGACGCCAAGGCCCGCGCCGCCGCGCATGGCCTGCGCCTGCCGGCCCGCGGCCAGCAGCGCCTTGGACGGCACGCAGCCATAGTTCAGGCAGTCGCCGCCCATCCTGTGGCCTTCGATCAGCACCACCCGGGCGCCCATCTGCGCGGCCCCGGCTGCGACCGACAGCCCGCCCGATCCTGCGCCGATGATGCAGATGTCCGTCTCGATCCGGCCCGTCTTCGCATGCGCTGTCATGGCGTCAGCCCCGCTTGACCAGTTTCAGGACCATCGGCAGCGCCGCCAGCGCGGCGAGCCCCAGGATCGGCAGCAGCACATGCGGCGCAAAGATGATCGACAGGTCCGGCGTCTGACCCTTGGCGAACACCTCGCCCAGGCCCGCCCCGACCGAGGTATAGACGACCGCCCCCGGGATGATGCCGACGAACGTGGTGACGGCAAAGCGCCACAAGGGCACACCGACGAAGGCCGGAATCAGGTTGGCGACAAAGAACGGCACCACCGGGACCAGCCGCATGACCAGAAGCATCGACCACTGGTTCGCGTCGATCCCGGCCTTGATCCGGCCGACCGCGCCGCCCGCCGCTTCCATCCGGGCGGCCAGCCGGTCGCCCAGACCCCAGCGCACCGCCAGGAAGATCAGGCAGGCCCCGATGGTGGCCCCGGTGATGTTGTACAGCGCGCCGGGGAACGTCGCGAACAGGAACCCGCCGGTCAGCGTGGCGACGGTGGCGCCGGGCAGGCTGAAGGCCACGATGGCCACATAGGCCGCGATGAAGGCCGCCACCGTCAGCCCGTAGTGCGCATCGCGGAATGCGATCAGCGCCTCGCGGTTGGCCGCCAGCGCCTCGAACGTCAGCTGGTCGCGCAACAGGACCGCGCCCGCCACGGCGGCCAGGATCACCGCAACCAGCGGCAGGCGGCGGACGAGGCCGCTCCGGGGGCCGCTGCGGGGCGGGTCAACGTTGGTCATGGCGGTCATCCCGAGATCTCCTGTCGCCCGGTCCGGGGCGCTGCGTCGCAAGGGTGATGACCGGGATGACCCCCCGGCGGATACCCCCCTCACGCCGGGTTGATGCGCCCGCGCAGGGACGCGAGCAGAGAAGGGCGGAACTGAAACATTCGGGGCGGCCGCGGGCGCGCGCCCCGGGCCTTGTTGCAGCCCGCACGAATTGACAGCCCCCGGCCAAGCCGCTAATGCCCGGGCTTCACGGATTTCACCGTCCGAATCCCGGCGCCCCCCATGGTGCCGATCCGGGCGGGGCGACAGAAGGACGACCGGCGATGAAGCGCACCTACCAACCCAGCAATCTGGTCCGGGCCCGCCGCCACGGCTTCCGCGCGCGCATGGCGACCAAGGGCGGCCGTCTGGTGCTGAACCGCCGCCGCGCCCGCGGCCGCAAGAAGCTCTGCGCCTGACCGATCCGGTCCGGGGGACCACCCCGATGGCGAACGACACCGCCCCGGACAGCCCGTCCGGGGCTTTTGTGTCTGTGCCCGCCCTGCTGCGCCTGCGCCAGCGTGCCGATTTCCTGAAGGCCGCGGCGGCGCGGCGCCACCACGCCCCCGCCTTCACCCTGCAGGCCCGCGCGCGGGATGACGCCGCCGCCACGGTCCGCGTGGGCTTCACCTGTTCCAGGAAGGTCGGCAACGCGGTCGCCCGCAACCGCGCCAAGCGCCGCCTGCGCGAGGCTGCGCGGCTGACCCTGCCGGCGCTGGCCCGGCCGGGCTGGGATTATGTCCTGATCGGGCGCCCGGTGGCCACCGCCGCCCGGCCCTTCGCCGCGCTCTGCAACGACCTGGCCGAGGCGGTGGCGCGCGTGCATGCGGCGCCTTCGGGCCCCCGTCGCCCCAAGGACACCAGCCCGCCGGCCGCACCATGACCCCGCTTGCCCGGATCGTCGCCCTGCCGGTCCGGGCCTATCGGCTGGTGTTCAGCCCCTGGGTCGGACACAACTGCCGCTACCACCCGACCTGTTCCGCCTATGCCTTGCAGGCGCTGGAACGGCACGGCGCCCTGCGCGGGTCGTGGCTTGCCGCCCGCCGCATCCTGCGCTGCCACCCCTGGGGCGGGTCGGGCGTGGACGAGGTCCCCGACAAATAGCGATCAGGCGCCGATCCGGGGACCAAGGCACATCAGCGGCTCGCGCGACTGCTCGACCTCGTACAGTTCGCGCGCCTCGGGGTCGTTCATGAACCGCGCCTTCAGGCCGCGCGCCGTGCGGAAGAAGGTCCAGCACTGCTCGTTGTCGGGCGCGTCCTCGTAGATGAAGCAGATCATCGGCTGGCCTTCGACGGTCGCCTCGTACCAGGTGCCGTCCTTGCACTCGTCCTCGACAAAGGCCCAGCGGACGCGGCGGCCTTCCAGGTATTCCTCGATGCCATAGACCACGCCGCCCTCGGCGAAGGTCAGGGTGCGCCCCGTCACATAGGCCTCGAACTCGGCGCCCGACATCGGGGCCTGCGCGGCAGCAGGGGTGGCAAGAGCGAGGGCGACAAGCACGGCACGGATCATGCGCGGACCATGCCAGACCGCCCGGGCCTTCGCCAGTCACATCCCCGCGGGACCCTCCTGGCGCCGCGACGGGTCCTCGGGGTGCGGGGTCACGCCGACCGGATCCTTGTGGATGATCACGTCGGCCTCGGGGTATTCGCGCAGGATCGCCCGGCGCAGGGCGGCGCCGATGGCATGGGCGTCCTCCAGGCTTTGCGCCCCGTCCAGCTCCACATGCAGGTTCACGAACACCCGGCTGCCCGCGCGCCGGGTCTTGAGGTCGTGATAGCCGTGCACGCCCGGGAAACCGCCCGCGATCCGCCCGATCCCCTGCACGATCTCGGGGTCGGCGGCGCGGTCCATCAGCGCATCCCAGGCGCGGCGGAAGATGCCGACCGCCCCCACGGCCAGCATCAGGGCCGCCCCCAGCGCCACCACGCTGTCGATCTGCGCCAGCCCCAGCGACGCCGACGCCCACAGCGACAGGATCGCGCCCACATTGGGGATCAGGTCGCCCATGTAGTGCAGCGAATCGGCCCGAACGACCTGGTTGCCGGTGCGCGCCGCGACCCGCCGCTGCCACAGCACCAGCCCCGCCGTCAGCACGATGGACGCCCCCATGACCGCGATCCCCGCGCCCTCGGCTTCCAGCGGTGCGGCCGCATCGCCTGCGATCAGCCGCGCACCCGCGGCCCAGGCGATCACCCCGGCCGACACCAAGATGAACAGGCTTTGCCCCAGCGCGGCCAGATCCTCGGCCGAGCTATGGCCAAAGGCATGATCCTCGTCCGGCGGCCGCGCGGCATAGGCGATGGCGGCCAGCCCCCCCAGCGACACCATCAGGTCCATCGCGCTGTCGGCCAGACTCGCCGCGACCGACAGGGCGCCGGTCTGCCCCAGCGCCCACAGCTTCAGGACCACCAGCGTCAGCGCCACGCTGACGGACAGGACCCCGGCGGACAGGTTCAGGCGGGTGGCGGACACAGGCGCGACTCGGGGCTAGGGCGGCAGGGCCCTTGTGCCCGCGCCCGGCGCGCCGGGCAACCGGGCTTGCCTAGTCGCGGACCTCGTCCGGGTCCACGCCCCACAGGTCGGACTTCGGCATCCAGCCGCGATAGCCGCCCGCGCTGACCCGGCACCAGTCCGGCCCGCAGGTGCCCAGCCGCGCCACCACGCCCGCCTCCAGCCGCGCGACCTCGGGCGCGTCGGGCAGGGGCCTTGTGCGCAGCGCGGCAAGGTCCTCCTCGACCAGGACCGTGCGAACCCCGGACAGAAGCGAGAAGTGCACCCAGCCTCCCGCACCATCGCGGTCCACCACGCGGCGCCAGTGACCATGCTCGGCCGTCACCCGCAGGGGCATGTCGCGCAGGCGGAACACCCAGTCCACCCGGTGCGACAGGGACGGGCCGCGCCGCACGTTGCCCTCGTCGGTCTTGAGCGAGACATACCGCGGCAGCGGCAGGTTCGTCACCGACCCGCGCCCCGCGGCGACGGCCGACACGGGCGTGACCTCGTCCGCGGCGACCGGGCGCGCCGCGCCCCATGCCGCCAGCATCACCGCCAGCGCGCAGGCCGCGCGCCACCCGCCCCGCCGGATCACCTTGCCCATCGCCATGCCTGTCACCGCTCTGCCGCGTCCCGCGGTCTTGTCCCGCGCCCTTGTCTCGGGCCCGTGTTCCTGCAAGCCTGCCACCGGCGCGCGCGCGGGGAAAGCGGCAAGGAGGACCCCATGCCAAATCGGCACCTGACTGTGGTCGTGACGCGACGCCTGCCCGAGGTCGTCGAGACGCGGATGCGCGAGTTGTTCGACGCCCGCCTCAGCGACGATGACACGCCGATGTCGCGCGACGCGCTGACGGCGGCGCTGGCGGATGCGGACGTGCTGGTGCCCAGCCTGACCGACCGGATCGACGCGGGGCTCCTGGCCCAGGCCGGACCGCGGCTGAAGCTGATCGCGAACTACGGCGCCGGGGTGGACCATATCGATGTCGCTACCGCCCGCGCCCGCGGCATCCAGGTATCGAACACGCCCGGCGTGATGACCGACGACACCGCCGACATGGTGATGGCGCTGATCCTGGCCGTCACCCGCCGCCTGCCCGAAGGCATGGCGCAGATGCAGACGGGCGACTGGCCCGGCTGGTCGCCCACCGCGTTCCTGGGGTCACGACTTGGCGGCAAGCGGCTGGGCATCCTCGGCATGGGGCGCATCGGCCAGGCCGTCGCCCGCCGCGCCGCGGCCTTTGGCTGCCAGGTCCATTACCACAACCGCCGCCGCCTGCGCCCCGACGTGGAACAGGCGCTCGAGGCGACGTGGTGGGAAAGCCTCGACCAGATGGTGGCGCGTGTGGACATCCTGTCGGTCAACTGCCCGCACACGCCGGGCACCTTCCACCTGATGAACGCGCGCCGCCTGGCGCTGATGAAGAAGACCGCCGTGGTCGTGAACACGTCGCGCGGCGAGGTGATCGACGAAAACGCCCTGACCCGGATGCTGCGGGCAGGCGATCTCGCGGGCGCGGGGCTCGACGTCTACGAACGCGGCCGAGAGGTGAACCCCCGCCTGCGCGCGCTGCCCAACGTCGTGCTGCTGCCGCACATGGGGTCGGCAACAGTGGAAGGACGGATCGAGATGGGCGAGAAGGTCATCATCAACATCAAGACCTTCGCCGACGGCCACCGCCCGCCGGACCTGATCGTGCCCGCCATGCTCTAGGCCGCGATGCTGCAGCAGAAGGGGCGCCGCGGTTGCCCGGGCGCCCCATGTTCCGTTGCGGTAGGGCGGGGTTCACCCCGCCCCGGGGCAGCGTCAGCCGCGCTCCTCGATGATCTTCACCAGGTGCGGCACCTTGTTCACCATGCCGCGGACGCTGGGGGTATCCTCGAGTTCGCGCGTCTTGTGCATCTTGTTCAGGCCCAGGCCGACCAGGGTGGCGCGCTGGTCCTGCGGACGGCGCGCGCCCGACCCGATCTGCTTGACAACGATGGTCTTGGCCATGCTCAGGCCTCCTCGGCGACGGCGGTGTTGGCCGCATGGGGTTCGTCGCGCTTGGGCAGGATGTCGGCCACCTTCTTGCCGCGGCGGGCGGCAACGGACCGGGGCGAGGCTTCCTTGCCCAGACCGTCCATGGTGGCGCGGATCATGTTGTAGGGGTTCTGCGACCCCAGCGACTTGGCGACCACGTCCTGCACGCCCAGCATCTCGAACACGGCCCGCATCGGACCGCCCGCGATGATGCCGGTCCCGGCCGGGGCCGACCGCATCACGACCCGGCCGGCGCCATGGCGCCCTTCCATGTCGTGGTGCAGGGTGCGGCCTTCGCGCAGGGCAATCCGCACCAGGCCGCGACGGGCCTGCTCGGTCGCCTTGCGGATCGCCTCGGGCACCTCTTTCGCCTTGCCCTTGCCGAAGCCCACGCGCCCCTTCTGGTCGCCGACGACGACCAGCGCCGCAAAGCCGAAGCGCTTGCCGCCCTTCACCGTCTTGGACACCCGGTTGATCGCCACGAGACGATCGGCGAATTCCGGGGTCTCCTCGCGCCGGTCATCCCGACGCTCGCCACGATCCCGGCGGTTCTCACGTTCTGCCATACCCGTCTCCTCAGAACTTCAGACCGCCCTCACGGGCGGCATCGGCCAGGGCCTTGACCTTGCCATGGAACAGGAAGCCGCCGCGGTCGAAGTAGCACTCCTCGACCCCCGCCGCCTTGGCCCGTTCCGCGATCGCGGCGCCCACCTTGGCGGCGGCCTCCACGTTGTTCTTGCCGACCACGCCCAGGTCCTTTTCCAGGCTCGACGCCGCGGCAAGGGTGATGCCCTTCACGTCGTCGATCAGCTGGGCGCTGATGTTCTTGTTCGACCGGTGCACCGACAGGCGCAGGCGGCCCGAGTTGACCTTCCGAAGGCGGTTCCGCACGCGCAGGCGGCGCTTGAGGAACAGGTCCCGTTTGCTGTTTGCCATCTGTCGCGTCCTTACTTCTTCTTGCCTTCCTTGCGGAAGATGAACTCGCCCTTGTAGCGGACGCCCTTGCCCTTGTAGGGCTCCGGCGGACGCCACTCGCGGATGTTGGCGGCGGTCTGGCCGACGACCTGCTCGTCGATCCCCTCGATGATGATCAGGTCGTTCTTGGCCGACGGCGTGGTGATCGTGATGCCCGCGGGCACCTCGAAGTCCACGTCGTGGCTGTAGCCCAGGTTCAGCTTCAGCACCTTGCCCTGCATGTTGGCCCGGTAGCCGACGCCGGTCAGTTCAAGCTCGCGCTTGAAGCCGGTGGTCACGCCGGTCACCAGGTTCGCGACCATCGTGCGGGCCATGCCCCACTGCTCGCGCGCCTGCTTGGCGGTGCCACGCGGCGTCACCACCACGGTGTCGCCATCCATCGCCAGCCCGATGTGATCGGTGGCGGTGAAGCTGCGGGTGCCCTTGGGCCCCTTCACGGTGACCGTCTGGCCGTCCAGCGTGGCGGACACGCCTTTCGGCAGCGGAACGGGTTTCTTGCCGATACGCGACATCTGCCCCTCCTCAGAACACGGTGCAGAGCACTTCGCCGCCCACATGGGCCGCGCGCGCTGCTGCATCCGACATCACCCCGCGGGGGGTGGACACGATCGACACGCCCAGGCCCTGACGGACCGACGGGATGTCCTTCACGCCCATGTACACGCGGCGGCCGGGCTTCGACACGCGATGCAACTCGCGGATCACCGGGGTGCCTTCATAGTACTTCAGGCTGATTTCCAGCTCGGGATGGCCGCCGTCGCCGGTGATGCGCTCGTAGCCGCGGATATAGCCCTCGTCCTTCAGCACATCGAGGACAACGGCCCGCAGCTTGGACGCCGGGGTGCGCACGGTGGACCGGCCGCGCATCTGCGCGTTCCGGATACGGGTCAGCATGTCGCCCAGAGGATCGTTCATTGCCTGCCCTCCCTTACCAGCTGGACTTCACGAGGCCGGGGATCTGGCCCTGGCTGCCCAGTTCCCGCAGCATGATCCGGCTGACCTTGAGCTTGCGGTAATAGGCATGCGGACGCCCGGTCAGCTGGCAGCGGTTGTGCAGCCGCGTCTCGGACGAATTGCGGGGCAGCTTCGCCAGCTTCAGCGCGGCCTTGAACCGCTCTTCCATCGGGCGGGCCTGATCCTCGGTCACCGCCTTCAGCGCCGCGCGCTTGGCGGCGTACCGCTTCACCAGTTTCTCGCGCTTCTTCTCGCGCTCGACCATCGAAACCTTAGCCATGTCTCAAATCCTTGCGCGGGGTCACGAGTTGAAGGGCATGTTGAAGTGCTTGAGCAGGGCCTTCGCTTCCGCATCCGTCCTGGCGGTGGTGCAGATCACGATATCCATGCCCCAGACCTCGTCGACCTTGTCGAACTCGATCTCCGGGAAGATGATGTGTTCCTTGATGCCGCAGGCATAGTTGCCGCGCCCGTCGAACGACTTGCCCGACACGCCGCGGAAGTCGCGGATGCGGGGCATGGCGACGGTGATCAGGCGGTCGAGGAATTCGTACATCCGGTCGCCGCGCAGGGTGACCTTGGCCCCCAGCGCCATGCCCTCGCGGACGCGGAACGTCGCGATCGACTTGGTCGCCATGGTCTGCACGGCACGCTGGCCCGCGATCTTCGACAGATCCTCGACCGCGGCCTTGGCCTTCTTGGAATCGCGCACCGCTTCCGAGCCGCAGCCGATGTTCAGCACGATCTTGTCGAGCTTCGGGATCTGCATCTCGTTCTTGTAGGCGAACTGCTCCTTCATCGCCGGACGGATCCGGGCGCGGTAGTCCGCCTTCAGGCGCGGGGTATAGGTGGCAGCGTCCAGCATCAGATCACCTCTCCGGTGGTCTTGGCAAAGCGCACCTTCTTGTCGCCTTCCATCCGGAAGCCGACGCGCGTGGCCTTGCCGTTCTTGTCCACGATGGCCAGGTTCGACAGGTCGATCGGCATGGCCTTGGGCTGGCGCCCGCCCTGCGACGACGCCGACTGGCGGGTGTGGCGGATGGCGATGTTGATGCCGTCCACGACCGCGCGGTTTTCCTTGGGCATCACGGCGACGATCTCGCCCTGCTTGCCCTTGTCCTTGCCGGCCAGGACAACGACCTTGTCGCCCTTCTTCAGCTTCGCGGCCATCACAGCACCTCCGGCGCGAGCGAGATGATCTTCATGAAGTTCTTCGCGCGCAGTTCGCGCACCACCGGCCCGAAGATACGGGTCCCGACGGGCTCGCCCTGGTTGTTGATGATGACGGCGGCGTTCCGGTCGAAGCGGATCGCGGTGCCGTCCTCGCGGCGCACTTCCTTGGCGGTGCGCACGACGACGGCCTTGCGCACGTCGCCCTTCTTGACCCGGCCCTTCGGGATCGCTTCCTTCACGGCGACGACGATGATGTCGCCGACGCTCGCGTAACGGCGGTGCGACCCGCCCAGGACCTTGATGCACTGCACCCGGCGCGCGCCGGAGTTGTCAGCGACATCCAGATTGGTCTGCATCTGGATCATGCGGTTTCTCCCGACCTGTGGGACCGCCGGTTCTACCGGACATTGGCCCCAGGGTTTCGTTCAAACCGGGCGTGTTCAGGCCGTGGCCAGAACCTCCCAGCGTTTCGTCTTGGAAATCGGTGCGCATTCCTGGATGCGGACCGTGTCGCCGACCTTGAACGTGTTCAGGGGGTCGTGCGCGCGGTACTTCTTCGACTTCCGGATCGTCTTCTTCAGCACCGGGTGGGTAAAGCGGCGCTCCACCAGCACGGTGACGGTCTGTTCGTTCTTGTCGGACGTGACGACGCCCTGAAGGATACGCTTCGGCATGGTCCCAGCTCCTTATTGCGCCGCGGCGCGGGCTTTTTCGGTGAGAACGGTCTGCACGCGGGCGGCGTCACGGCGGACGGCGCGCATGCGGGCGGTGTTCTCGAGCTGGTTCGTGGCCTTCTGGAAGCGCAGGTTGAACGCCTCCTTCTTCAGGGCAACCAGCTGATCGCGCAGCTGGTCGGGCGTCTTGTCACGCAGGTCCTTGGCGGTCAGCGCCATCGTGTCGTCGTCCTTGTCACAACGCCGGCAGGCCCCCGTGTGGTCGTGGGGTCACCTGTCGCCCGGCGGATTCGCTGGATGAGCGGGCCGTATAGGCGCGGGGACCCCGGTTGGCAAGCGGTTTCGGGGCGCTCAGCCCCGGCCGTAGTTGAAGCTGACGCTGATCCGCTCGTCGTCGGACATGTTCAGCGGCACGTCATGGCGCAGCCAACTTTCCCACAACAGGACCTCGCCCACCGCGGGCGCGACCTTGACGAAGGGTTGCAGGGCCTGCGGGGCGTCCTTGGTCCGGGTCGGCGCGTGCATCAGCATGGGCAGGCGCGGGTCCTCGAACCGGATTGCGCTCGCGCCCTCGGGCATCGCCACATACAGCGTGCCGGAAATCACGCTCTGCGGGTGGATGTGCGCGGCGTGGCTGCCGCCTTCGGGCAGGATGTTGATCCACAGCGAGTCAAGCTTCAGCTTCCGCTCGCCCAGGTCGAACGCCAG
>DBBA01000101.1 GCA_002291955.1 Rhodobacteraceae bacterium UBA996
GCGACTTCAGGATCTCGTAGCCGACGCGAACCTCCTCGACCGGATCGGCCGACAGCGACACGCGGATCGTGTCGCCGATCCCCATCCACAACAGGTTTCCCAGGCCGATGGCCGACTTGACCGTGCCGGCGTTCAGGCTTCCCGCTTCGGTGATCCCCAGATGGATCGGCGCATCCGTCGCCTCGGCCAGCTGCTGATAGGCGGCGGCGGCCAGGAAGACGTCGGACGCCTTGCAGGAAATCTTGAACTCGTGGAAATCGTTGTCCTGCAACAGCTTGATGTGATCGAGCCCCGATTCCACCATCGCCTCGGGGCACGGCTCGCCATACTTTTCCAGCAGGTCGCGCTCCAGCGATCCCGCATTTACCCCGATGCGGATCGAGCAGCCGTGGTCCTTGGCGGCCTTCACCACCTCGCGCACCCGCGCGGCGTCGCCGATGTTGCCGGGGTTGATCCGCAGGCAGGCCGCGCCCGCCTCGGCCGCCTCGATCGCGCGGCGATAGTGGAAATGGATGTCGGCGACGATGGGCACCGGGCTTTGCCGCACGATCTCGCGCAGGGCGCGGGTGCTGTCCTCGTCCGGCGTGGACACGCGCACGATGTCCGCCCCCGCCTCGGCACAGGCCAGCACCTGCGCCACGGTCGCGGCGACATCGGACGTGTCGGTGTTGGTCATCGTCTGCACGGTGATCGGCGCGTCACCGCCCACGGGCACCCGCCCGACCATGATCTGCCGGGACTTGCGGCGGTAGATGTTGCGCCAGGGGCGGACGTGGTTCAGCGACATGGGGCACGGCCTTTCGCGGGATGCACCCTAGATAGCCGCCACCGCCCGGCGCCGCAACGCGCGGGCTGCTATTCCGCCGGGGGTTCCGCCGCCTGCGCCAGCGCGATGTGCTGCGCCAGGTCCGCGTCCGCCGCCACATCGGCCAGCTGGTAGGACTGCGTCAGCGCCTCGACCGACAGCGCCACCTCGCGCACCACCGCACCCGGTCCGCCCGCGGGGCCCAGGGTCTGCCCGTTCACCCCGAAATACAGCGACCCCGCATTGCCCGCCCGCAGCCGCGCCGGCGCATCCAGCCGCGGCAGGACATAGCGTTCGCCACCGTCCAGGATCTTCTCGAACAGCACCGTGCCGTCCTGCGCCTGCACCCGCACCCAGGACGGGCGCACGGCAAAGATCACCACCTCGGGCGGCGCCGCGGTCACCTGCACCGCCGCGTCGGCGACCTCGACCCCCGCGCCGTCGATCCCCAGCGCCTCGGCCAGCGCGGCGTCGATCCCGCCCACGCTGCCGCCCGCGGTCACGTTGCGCTCGGCCAGCCCGGCGGTCACGACCCCCACCGACGTCGGATCGATCGCCGCGATCGGTCCGTCGCGAGATTCCACCACCGGCGTGTCCAGCGCCCCGCCATACAGCCGCTCCATCGCCTCGCGCGGGGGGGCCGCCGCAATCTCCTCGGCCGCCGCCGCCGCAGCCTCGCCCGGCACGGCCACACGCGGCGCAGGCGACAGCGGATCGACCGATGCCACCACGCCCGGCGGCTGGTCCACCGGCGTCAGCTGCACGCGCTGGACCTCCTGGAACAGCGACCACCCGCCGTAGCCCAGCCCCAGGATCATTGCCACCAGCACCGCGATCGACCCCAGCGCCCCGGGCTCGACCGACGCAAAGATCGCCGGCGCCTTGGGGAAATACGGCGCCGCCGGGTTCTCGAACGGATCGCGCAGATGGTCGCGCGGCTCGGGCACCGCCGCGCCGCGCTTCGACCGGGTCCCCGACGCACCCGGCGCCATCCCGTGCAGGACGGCGAACTTGCCCTCGTCGCAGAACTTCTGGAACGCCCACTCGGGATCCAGCCCCAGATACCGGGCATAGGACCGCACGTATCCGGCCACGAAGCCCGGCGTCTCGAAGGCGGTGGGATCGGCATTCTCGATCGCGGCGATATAGGTCGCCTTGATCTTCAGCTCGCGCTGCACATCCAGCAGGGACTTGCCCAGCGTCGCGCGCTCGCCCCGCATGATGTCGCCCAGACGCAGGTCGTAGTCGTCGAAGCCCTTCGGCCTCGGCGGGTCGGATGGCGTCCCCTCGCCCCTGCGCCCGATCATGCAGCCTGCCCCAAATCCGTCGGCGTCGTCTCGCGGATGCCCCACGATTCGCCACTATCGCGGGTGCGTTACGGGGTCCTTAACACAATGCCAAGGGCCCCGCACCCGAGTCGGCGCTACCCGGCGAGGGCTTGGCGATTCAGCGCGCACCGCGACCAGAGGCTGTCCAGCGCGCGGATCAATGCATCCATTTCGGGCGCACCGTGCACGGGCGACGGGGTGAAGCGCAGGCGTTCCGTGCCGCGCGGGACGGTGGGGTAGTTGATTGGCTGCACATAGATGCCGAAGTCGTTCAGAAGCCAGTCCGACAGCGCCTTGGTGTGCTTCGGGTCACCCACGATCAGCGGCACGATGTGGCTGCCGTGGTCGATGATCGGCAGGCCCAGCCCCTTCAGCCGGGTCTTGAGGACCCGCGCCCGTTCCTGGTGCAGGTCGCGGATCGCCTGGTCACCCTTCAGGTGCCGGACACTGGCGGCAGCGCCCGCCGCCACCACCGGCGGCAGCGACGTGGTGAAGATGAACCCCGGCGCATAGCTGCGGATCGCGTCCACCATCAGCGCGCTGGCCGCGATGTAGCCGCCATGCACGCCATAGGCCTTGCCGAGCGTGCCGTTGATGATGTCGATCCGCCCCATCAAGCCGAGCTTCTCGGCCACGCCACCGCCGCGCGGCCCGTACATGCCGACCGCATGCACCTCGTCCAGATAGGTCAGCGCGCCGAA
>DBBA01000405.1 GCA_002291955.1 Rhodobacteraceae bacterium UBA996
CAGCCAGGGCGGCAACAACAACGCCTATGCCCAGGACAACGAGGTGGGCTGGGTCAAGTGGGATCCCGCCGATCCGGTGCTCCTGGCCTTCGTGCGGCGGCTTGCTGCGCTCAGGCGGGCGCATCCGGTGCTGCGCCAGCGGCTGTTCCTGCATGCGCGGCCGCGGCGGGCGGACGGGCTGCCCGACGTGGTCTGGCGCCTGCCGGACGGGCGGTCGCCCGAGCCGTCGGACTGGCAGAACCCGGCCTGGCGTTGCCTGTGCGTCGAGATGCGCACGTCAAGCGCCACGCCCGACTATGCCGCGTCCGACGATGCGGTGTTCTGCGTGTTCAACAGCGGCGCGCCGCAGGCGGTGGTCCTGCCGGACGCGGGTCGCGGCGGCCACTGGGAGCGGGTGCTTGACACCACCGCGCCCGAAGCCGACCCAAGGGTGGAAAAGGGGCCGGCAGTGACCGCGCCCGGGCCGGGCGTGCTGGTGTTCGCGCGGCGCAAGAAGGGGGGACAGGTGCAATGAGCGATCACGTCACGGTGGTGGAGACGCAGCCGATCCACGGGCAGAAGCCCGGGACGTCGGGCCTGCGCAAGAAGACGCCCGTCTTCATGCAGCGCCACTACCTGGAGAACTTCGAGCAGGCGATCTTCGATGCCATCGGGGGCGCGGCGGGCAAGACCTTTGTCCTGGGCGGCGACGGGCGCTACTTCAACGACCGGGCGGCGCAGGTGATCCTGCGCATGGCCGCGGCGAACGGGGCGGCGCGCGTGATCGTGGGGCAGGGCGCGATCCTGTCCACGCCCGCCGCGTCGAACCTGATCCGGGTGCGCGGCACGGATGGCGGGATCATCATGTCCGCCAGCCACAACCCCGGCGGCCCGGACGAGGATTTCGGGGTCAAGTTCAACACGCCGAACGGCGGCCCTGCGCCCGAGTCCGTGACCGAGGCGATCTTTGCCGAGACGCAGCGGTTGCGCGCCTATCGCATCCTCGAGGCCCATGACGTGGACCTGTCGGCGGTGGGCGAGGTGCGGCTGGGCGGGATGGTGGTGGAGGTCGTGGACCCGGTCGCCGACTACGCGAGCCTGATGGAGCGGCTGTTCGACTTCGACGCCATCCGCGCCATGGTCGAGGGCGGGTTCACCATGCGCTTCGATGCGATGCACGCGGTGACCGGGCCCTATGCGGTCGAGATCCTGGAAAACCGGCTGGGGTTCCCGCGCGGCACGGTGGTGAACCGCATTCCGCTGCCCGATTTCGGCGGCGGGCACCCGGACCCGAACCCGACCTGGGCGAAGATGCTGATGGACGAGATGATGGGCGCGAACGCCCCAGATTTCGGCGCGGCGTCGGACGGGGACGGCGACCGCAACATGATCGTCGGGCGGGGCATCTATGTCTCGCCGTCGGACAGCCTTGCCGTGCTGGCGGCGAACGCGCACCGGGCGCCCGGCTATGCGCACGGGCTGAAGGGGGTTGCGCGGTCGATGCCAACCTCCACCGCGGTGGACCGGGTGGCAAAGCATCTGGGCATCGAGAGCTTCGAGACCCCGACGGGCTGGAAGTTCTTCGGCAACCTGCTGGATGCCGGTCGCGCGACCCTGTGCGGCGAGGAAAGCTTTGGCACCGGGTCCGACCATGTGCGCGAGAAGGACGGGCTCTGGGCGGTCCTTCTGTGGCTGAACATCCTCGCCGTGCGGCGGGAAAGCGTGGCGGATATCCTCGCCGCGCACTGGCGGGCCTATGGCCGCACCTACTACAGCCGCCACGATTTCGAGGCGCTGGATGCGGGGAAGGCCGGGGCGATGGTGAACGAGCTGAAGCTCGCCTTGCCCGACCTGCCCGGCACCGCGGCCGGGGGCCTGACCGTCGCCGCGGCGGACGACTTTGCCTACAGCGATCCGGTGGACGGGTCGGTGTCGCGCGGGCAGGGGGTGCGGATCACCTTTGCCGATGGCAGCCGCGCGGTGATGCGCCTGTCGGGCACGGGGACGGAAGGGGCGACGCTGCGGCTGTATCTGGAGCGGCATGTGGACGGACCCGGGGGGCTGGACAGCGATCCGCAGGATGCCCTGGCCCCGGTGATCGCGGCGGCCCATGCGATCGCGGGGATCGCGCGCCATGTCGGGCGCGACACGCCCGACGTGATCACCTGACCGGGCGGGGACGGGGGGCTGTCTGCCCCCCGCGGGCCTGGCGGCCCTCCCCCCGAGGATATTTGAGGCACATCGAAGCAGGACCACGGTCATGGCGCTGACGGAGTTCGACGAGCGGCTGTTCGCGATGCGGCTGGAGCGCAGCCGCGCCGACCTGTTCGGAATGCTGGAGCGGCTCTACGGAGCGCGGCCCGACCACGCGCGCTTCGTGAAGCAGCTGACCGCGATGATGCGCGACGCCTGGGAGGCGCGGAGCCCGGACCTGAAGTGGCTGGACTTGGCCCGCGATCTGGAGCCCGACTGGTTCCAGCGGCCCGGGCAGGCGGGCTATGTGTTCTATGTGGACCGGTTTGCCGGGAACCTGCGGGGCGTGCTGGACCGGCTGGAGTGGCTGCAGGACCTGGGCATCACCTATGTCCATTTCA
>DBBA01000282.1 GCA_002291955.1 Rhodobacteraceae bacterium UBA996
CCACATGGGTCTGGACCCAGGAGCAGATCGCCGCCGACGCGCGCGAGACGGCCTCCCCGCGCGAGGTCAAGGCGTTCTTCCTGCGGCTCTACATCCGCTGGACCGCCGGGGGCATGCCGCAGGACTGACCGGCCTGTCGTGGGCGCAACACCCGGCGCGCGGTGTGGTCAGGTCTTGCAAGGCAAGGTAAACCAAAGCTGAATGTGCATGGTGCTTTCCGTGCTGAGTCAAGGACTTGGCGGTTTGTGCACATGTGCACAAACGGCGGTCACAGCGGCTGGCTCGCCATGAACCGGGCCGCCGCCAGACCCAGGTCGCGCGAGATCCCGGTGAACATCCCGTCGAACGCCCCGAACAGCGCCCGGTTCAGCGCCTGCCCGGCCTCGGTCTCGGAGAAGGCGATATAGGCCTCCAGGTCCTCGTCCGACAGGGGCGCATAGGCCAGCAGAAGATAGGAATACACCCAGGCCTCGGTATCGGTCCGCACCTCGGGTTCCTGCCCCCAGACCTCGGCCAGCATCTCGGCCTCGGACATGCCGTCCGCAAAGGCCCGGCCCCGGTCGAGCCCCTGATAGAAGGCCAGGTTCGCGTTCAGCGCCCCCGCCACGTTCTGGTCCACCAGCTGGTTCGCGTCGGCAAAGCGCCCGACCAGGTCCACCCGCGGCCCCCCGTCCATCCGCATCGCCTCGGCCGCCGCGCGCGCCTCGGCCTCGACCTCCGGATCCAGAAGCGCCCGCCGCGCCGAGACTTCCAGCGCGATGATCCGCCGCCCGCGGTCGGACCCGAAGAACGCCTCGCTGTCGGCGACCACCGCCTCGGGCAGGGTCTCGGCCATCCGGGCGCGCAGGACCTTGTCCATCGCCACGGGATCATAGGCCGCCGCCACCGCCGCCCGCCACGCAGGCCCCCCGCCGCCTGGAAACATCTGGTCCTCGATCGTGCCCCCGTAGCGCAGCCCTTCCTGGTGCATGATCTCGACGACCTCGGGCAGGCCCATCGCCTCGACCAGCCCGGCGACCCGCGCGGGCGACACCTGGGCGGTGGCGATGACCGGGACGATCACCGGGGCCAGGGCCAGGACAAGGGGCAGGATCAATCGCAGCATCACGGGCCTCCGGGTTGCGGGAAGGGATAGGGTCGCCGCCCGCAATTGCAAGCGCCAAGGCCGCCGCCGACCGCGCGCGGCCCATCACCTTTTCGGTTGCAGCCGCCCCGACGATCGCCTAAACGATGCCGACCGCGGAGAGGTGCCGGAGTGGTCGATCGGGGCGGTCTCGAAAACCGTTGACCCTGCAAGGGGTCCGTGGGTTCGAATCCCACCCTCTCCGCCAAACGCCCTCAAGTGGCCGTGATCAAGTTACTGAATCGAAACAGGAAAACCGGACATCGAGGGTCGGCGGCCTTCGATCCTCTGGACTTGCAGCACGTTTTGCTGCACACTTTGTTGCGTAAGCGGTCTGACACGGTCTTCCCATGAGCATCGTCCGCCGGGGCAGCACCTTCCACCTCCGCCGTCGTGTGCCGCAGCGTCGAGCCGCGCGGGACGGTGTGGATCAGCCTGCACACCGATTCCGGGACGCTGGCGCGGGGCTAGGCGGAGCGGGCCTGGGGTCAGATGGTCGATCCTCGGGAGGCCCGACTGGCCGGAGACACGGGCGATGCCGAGGCACGGCATGGCCCGCGGCGCTGGAGCTCGCGCGGGTGCGGGGGTTCCGGTACCTCGATGCGGGCGTCGTGGCGAAGCTGCCGGTGGCCGAGGTCCTGGAGCGGATCGAGGCCGTGCCAGCACCCGCCGGTAGGCCCGATCCGGTCGAGGCGGCTGCGCTCCTCGGCACCGTGCCCGAGCCGCGGATCACGGTCGCGCGGGCGCTGGACCTCTACTGGGGGCTCGCGCGCGAGAAGACCTTCGGCAAGAGCGCCCTCCAGTTGCGCCGCTGGGAGAACCCGCGCCGCAAGGCCGTCCGCACCTTCATCGCCGTGGTCGGGAACAAGGACCTTGCCAGCCTCACCCGCGACGACATGCTCGACTTCCGGCAGTACTGGCTCGACCGGATCGAGGCGGGCGAGGTCACGGCGAACTCGGCCAACAAGGACCTGGTCCACCTGGGCGACGAGCTGAAGACCGTGAACACGATGAAGCGGCTGGGCCTGTCGCTGCCGCTCGGCGACTGTCGTTCCGCGAAGGCGAGGCGCGGACGCGGCCGCCGTTCAGCGTGCACTGGATCACGGCGCGGCTGCTTGCCCCCGGGGCGCTTGACGGCCTGAACGATCAGGCGCGCGGTCTGCTGCTGGGCATGGTCAACACCGGCTACCGGCCGTCCGAGGGCGCGGCGCTGACCGCGGCCACGATCCGGCTGGATGGCGACGTGCCGCACATCGCGATCGAGCCCGACGGGCGCCAGCTGAAGTCCCGCTATGCGCGGCGCGTGATCCCGCTGGCAGGCGTCTCGCTGGAGGCGTTCCGGGCCTTCCCCGACGGCTTCCCGCGTTACCGCGACAGCGCGACGCTGAGCGCCACGGTAAACAAGTTCCTGCGCGCGAACGGGCTCCTCGAGACGCCCGCGCATTCGCTCTACTCCCTTCGCCACAGTTTCGAGGACCGGATGTTGGCGGCCGGGACCCGCGACCGCATCCGCCGCGACCTGTTCGGTCACCGGCTGGACCGCGAGCGGTACGGCAAGGGCGCGTCGCTGGCGCACCTCGCCGAACTGGTGCGCCGGATCGCGCTCTGACCCTCCGCCCCGGCCAACAGCGCCCGCGCCCGAGCCTGTACTTCGGTCGCGCGCCGCTCCTCCCTCCCGGCCCGCTCCAGCTCCGCCTCCAGCCGCTCGAACACCGGCGCAAAGGCCGCGTCCCGCGCCACCAGCGCCGCGACCTTCCCCAGCGCCGCCGCGATCCGCGCGGCGTCCACCGGCATGGAGGGGCCGACATGCCTGCCATAAAGGGGGTTTCGCGGTGCCATGCCGGGAAGGATGGGCACCCCCGGCCCCGATGTGGAGGTGCTCCGGGTCCTCGTCGCAGAGCGACAGGCCGCGGCGCGCAGATGGGACGGTGGTCCTTTCGACGTCGGAAGGCTGACGTGCCCGGGGTATCGGAGCCACCCGGCCAACCGTATGCGTCCGGTTTCCGCAC
>DBBA01000393.1 GCA_002291955.1 Rhodobacteraceae bacterium UBA996
CACGCCACCGTGCCGGTCATCAACGGGCTGACGAACCGCACCCATCCCTGCCAGATCATGGCCGACGTGATGACCTATGAGGAACACCGCGGCCCCATCGCGGGGCGCAAGGTGGTCTGGTCCGGCGACGGCAACAACGTCTTCGCGTCCTTCGCCCATGCCAGCGCGCAATTCGGCTTCGACCTGACCTTCACGGGTCCGGAAACGCTCGACCCCGAACGTGCCTGGCTCGACCTCTGCGCGGCGAAAGGCAGGCCGATCGTGATCGACCGCGACCCGTTCCGCGCGGTGGAAGGGGCGGATCTCGTGGTCACCGACACCTGGGTCTCGATGCACGACCCCGAAAGCGCGCGCGAGCGGCGCCACAACCAGTTGCGCGGCTACCAGGTGAACGAGGCGCTCATGGCGCGGGCGAAGCCCGACGCGCTGTTCATGCACTGCCTGCCCGCGCACCGGAACGACGAGGCGACGAGCGGTGTGATGGACGGCCCGCACTCAGTGATCTTCGACGAGGCCGAGAACCGCCTGCACGCGCAGAAGGCGATCCTGCGCTGGTGTCTCGGGGTGTGACATGGGTGGGCGGCCGCGGCGGGGGCTCTGCCCCCGCTGCCCTCGGCTCGCGCCTCGGGCGTTCGGGCCTGAGGGATGTCCACGGGACATCCCTCCGGGCGGCCCTCACCCCCCCGGATACTTGAGACAGGATGAAGGGGACTGCGCCCTGCTTGCGCCCTTGACGGCGCAGGGCCGTCCGCCTTGATCGCAGGCGACACAATCCCGGAGGTTCCCATGCTGTCGCCCGTTCCGATGTTCACCAGGTCGCTGACCGCGCTCGAGGCCTGTCTGGCCAAGGCCGAGGCCCATTGCGAGGCCCGCCGAATCAAGCCCGAGGTTCTGGCGGCCGACCGGCTGTTCCCGGACATGTTCCCCCTGTCGCGGCAGGTGCAGATCGCGACCGACCACGCCAAGGGCGCGCCGTTCCGGCTGGCGGGGCTGGAGGTGCCGGTGTTCGAGGATACGGAAGCGTCGCTGGCCGACCTGCGCGCCCGCTGTGCCCGCGCGCGGGACGCCATCTCGGGCATCGCCGACGCCGCGTTCGAGGGGGCCGAAGGGCGGACCATCGTGCTCAAGGTCGCGGGGCGCGAGCTGACCTTTGGCGGGACCGACTACCTCATGGGCTGGGCGATCCCGAACTTCTTCTTCCACATGACCACCGCCTACAACATCCTGCGCAAGGACGGGGTCGAGGTCGGCAAGCGCGATTTCCTCGGCTGAGGGGCGCGTGTCCGGGCCTGACACGCTGCCGGTCGATGCGGTCCTGCCGGACCTGGTCGCGGCGTTGCGGGGCGCGGGCCGGGCGGTGCTGGTGGCGCCGCCCGGGGCGGGCAAGACCACGCGGGTGCCCCTGGCGCTGCTGCCCGAGGTGCCCGGACGGATCGTGATGCTGGAACCGCGCCGGCTTGCGGCGCGGGCGGCCGCCGAGCGGATGGCCGCGACGCTGGGCGAGCCTGCCGGGCAGACCGTCGGCTGGCGCATCCGGGGCGAGGCGCGGGTGTCGCCCGCCACCCGGATCGAAGTGGTGACCGAGGGCATCCTGACCCGCATGGTCCAGTCCGACCCCGACCTGCCGGGCGTCTCGGCCGTGATCTTCGACGAGTTCCACGAGCGCAGTCTGGCCGCAGACCTGGGCCTGGCGCTGGCTTGCGAGGTGCGGGGGGCGCTGCGGCCCGACCTGTGGCTGGTGGTGATGTCGGCGACGCTCGATGCGGCGCCGGTCGCGGCGTTGCTGGGGGGCGCGCCGGTGGTAGTGGCCGAGGGGCGGGCCTTTCCGGTGGGCACCCGCTGGCTCGACCGGCCACTGGCCGCAGGCGCGCGCTGGGACGCCGCGATGGCCGATCTGGTCGCGCAGGCGGTGGCGGACACCGAGGGCGGCGTGCTCGCGTTCCTGCCGGGCGAGGGCGAGATCGCGCGGGTGGCAGCGGCGCTGGACGGGCGGTTGCCGCCGGGCGTCCGCGTCCGGCGGCTCTACGGTGCCATGCCCTTTGCCGACCAGCGCGCCGCCGTCGCCCCCGACCCGGACGCGCGCAAGGTGGTGCTGGCGACCTCCATTGCCGAGACCTCGCTGACGATCCCCGACATCCGGGTGGTCGTGGACGGTGGCCGGGCGCGGCGCGCTCGGTTTGATCCGGGGTCCGGCATGACCCGGCTGGTAACGGAACGGGTGACGCGGGCCGAGGCCGAGCAGCGCCGCGGTCGGGCGGGGCGGGTGGCGGCGGGGGTCTGCTACCGGCTGTGGACCCGGGGCGAGGAGGGGGCGATGGCGGCCTTCCCCCCGCCCGAGATCGTGGCGGGCGACGTGACAGGCCTTGCGCTCGACCTTGCCCTGTGGGGGGCGACGACAGCCGAGGGGATGGCGTTCCTCGACCCGCCCAACCCCGGCGCCTGGGCCGAGGCGCGGGTGCTTCTGGCCGATCTGGGCGCGCTGGACGCGCAGGGGCGGATCACCGCGCACGGGCGGGCAATGGCAGGGATGCCCCTGCACCCTCGGCTCGCGCACATGTTGGCGGTGGCGGGGCGGGGCGCGGCGCGGCTGGCGGCGCTGGTGTCCGACCGCGATCCCATGCGGGGGGCTGGGTCGGACCTGGCCCTGCGGCTGCGCGCGCTCGAACGTGGCGCACCCGAAGCGGACCGGGCCGCGCTCGACCGCATCCGGGCCGAGGGTGCGCGGCTTGCGCGGGGCCTTCCGACCGGGCCGGACCTGTCGCCCGCCGCGCAGGCGGCGCTCGCCTATCCCGACCGGATCGCGCTACGCCGCCCGGGGGACGATCCGCGGTTCCTCTTGTCGGGCGGCAAGGGGGCGCGGCTCGACGCAGGCGATCCGCTGGCGGGCCAACGCCTGCTGGTCGTCACCGACACCGACGGCGACCCGCGCGAGGCGCGCATCCGCCTGGCCCTGCCCATCGCCGAGAGCGAGCTTCGCGCCACGCTGGCCGACCGGATCGGCTGGCAGGACCTGTGCCAGTGGGACAGCCGCGCGGGCCGCGTGCAGGCGCGGCGGCAGGAACGGCTGGGGGCGCTGGTGCTGGCCGACCGGCCATGGTCCGACGCACCCGGGGATGCGCTGGCCCGCGCCATGCTCGACGGCGTGCGCGAGATCGGGCTGGCGCTCTCCCCCGCCGCGGAGCGATTGCGCGACCGGGCGATGCTGGTGCGCGCGGCCGGGTACGACCTGCCCGACCTGTCCGATGCCGGGCTGCTGGCAACGCTCGACGTCTGGCTCCTGCCCTGGCTCGACGGGATCACCACTGCGGCCGCCTTCCGCGCGCTCGACCTGCTCGATGCGCTGCGCGCACACCTCGGTCGTGACGCGCTGGTGATGATCGACCGCCGCGCGCCCGCCCACTTCACCACGCCGCTCGGCCGGGCGGTCCCCATCGACTACGCGGGCGGCGTCCCTGCTATCGAGGTGCGCCTGCAGGAGATGTTCGGCACCACGCGCCATCCCCTCGCCGCCGGGCAGCCCCTGCGCGTCACGCTCCTGTCGCCCGCCCAGCGCCCGCTGCAGGTGACGCAGGACATCCCGGGCTTCTGGGACAGCTCCTACCCGGACGTGCGCCGCGACATGCGCGGCCGCTACCCGCGCCACCCCTGGCCCGAGGACCCCCGCACCGCCGACCCGACCCTGCGCGCCAAGCCGCGGGGAAGTTGATGGCACCCAGTCCGCACCACGCAGACCGCTCCCCCTTCATCCTGTTCCAAATATCCCGGGGGGAGGGCCGCGTTCTGCGGCCCCGGGGGGCAGAGCCCCCCGCATGCGCCCGAAGGGCGCGAAGCGCGCGTGACACTGCCCGCGCCACGCCCTAGCCTGCCCCCGCACGAGCAGGAGCACCGCCGATGGCCACCGAAGCAGCCAGCCACGGACCCGACATCGCGTCCGTCGTCATCCTGCTGGGCGCGGCCGTCGTGGCGGTGCCGGTCTTCAAGCGGCTGCGGCTGGGCTCGGTGCTGGGCTACCTGGCCGCGGGGCTGGCCATCGGACCCTACGGGCTTGGCCTGTTCTCGGACCCCATGACCATGCTCCACGTCGCCGAACTGGGCGTCGTGATGTTCCTGTTCATCATCGGGCTCGAGATGCAGCCCTCGCGCCTGTGGTCGATGCAGGGCGACATCTTCGGGCTGGGACTGGTGCAGGTGCTGGCCGCCATGGCCGCCCTGTCCACGGTCGGCGTGGCGCTCGGGTTCCCCTTCGCGCCGTCGCTGATCGCGGGGACCGGGTTCGTCCTGACCTCCACCGCCATCGTGATGCAGATGCTGGGCGAGCGCGGCACGCTCTCCACGCCCAAGGGCCAGCGGATCGTGTCGATCCTGCTGCTCGAGGACCTCGCCATCGTGCCGCTCCTGGCGCTGGTCGCGTTCCTGGCCCCGGGGGGCGAGGCCGCGACGCTCTCCGACCGGCTGACCGGCATCGCAGTGGGCCTGGCCTGCATCGTCGGGCTGATCGTCGCGGGGCGCTACCTGCTCAACCCGATGTTCCGCATCCTGGCCGAGGCCCGCGCGCGCGAGGTGATGACGGCGGCGGCACTTCTGGTCGTCCTCGGCGCCGCGCTTCTGTTGCAGTCGGGCGGGCTGTCGGCAGCGATGGGGGCGTTCCTGGCGGGCGTCCTGCTGTCCGAATCGTCCTTCCGCCACCAGCTGGAAGCGGACGTGGAGCCGTTCCGCGGCCTGCTTCTGGGGCTGTTCTTCATGGCGGTCGGCATGGCGCTCGACCTGTCGGTGATCGCCGACCAGTGGCGGCTGGTACTCGCCTCGGTCGTGGGCTTCCTGATCCTCAAGGCCGCGGTCATCTACGGCGTCGCCCGCGCCTTCCGCGCCCCGCACCCCGAGGCACTGGAACGCACGGTCCTGATGGCGCAGGGCGGCGAGTTCGCCTTTGTCCTGTATGCGGCCGCACTGGCGGTGGGCCTCATCTCGCCCACCGACAACGCCGTGCTGACCGCGGTCATCATCGTGTCGATGATCCTGACGCCCCTGTTCGTCATCCTGCACGACCGCACCCGCCGCGCCGCCGCCCCCGACATGGACGGGATCGAGGAGCCGGACGGCCTGCACGGCAACGTCCTGCTGATCGGCTTCGGCCGCTTCGGGCAGGTGGCCAGCCAGCCCCTGCTCGCCCGCGGCTACTCGGTGTCGATCATCGACACCGACACGGACATGATCCGCGTCGCGGGCCTGATGGGCTTCAAGGTGTTCTTCGGGGACGGCACGCGGCTCGACATCCTGCACGCGGCGGGCGCGGCCGAGGCGCGGCTGATCCTGATCTGCATCGACAACGCCGATGCGGCCACCCGCATCGCCCATCTGGTGAAGCAGGAATTCCCCCTGACCCCGGTCATGGCCCGCGCCTATGACCGCGGCCACGCCATCGCGCTGATCAAGGCAGGCGTGGACTGGCAGTTGCGCGAGGTGTTCGAATCGGCGCTGGCCACGGGCGGCGCCGCGCTCGAGAGCTGGGCGAGGATGCCGATACCATCGCCGAAATCGAGGAGGCGTTCCGCCGCCGCGATGCCGAGCGGCTCGACATGCAGATGACCGGCGACATCACCGCGGGGCGGCAGCTTCTGATCCCGAACTGGGTCGGCGACCGGGTGCCCGCCGCCGCAGCGGCGGCCCCGGCGACCGCGCCTGCGGACTGATCAGTCGTCCCGCACCAGCACCGCCGTGCCCCACAGCGTCGCGACTTCGGCCCGCACACGCCGTTGCCAGTCGTCGCCCCGGTCCGCACGCATCAGGACCAGCGGGAATGCCGCACGTTCGGCCATGTCGCGGGCCGGAAATCCGCCGACACGCCGATACTCGCCACGGCAGTGGCCGTCGCCCGACGGGGCGATCCGCACGCGGCTGGCCCGGGTGCCGTCAAAGATGCGCAGGTCAAGCGCGCAGTCCTCGCCCGGGGCAAGGTCACGCATCGCGGCGTAGAGCGCCGTCATCGGGTCCACCGCGCCGATGTTCCAGCCAGCCGGAACCGGCAGCAACACACCATCGTCGGGCGCCGCCGCCGCATGTCCGGCGGTCTCCGCGGGCAAGTCCGGAGCGGCGGACAGAACCTGGACGGCGCCATCGGCAAAGGAAAGCCGCGCGGCAGACTGGCGGCGCCCGGTGTCGGCGCTCTCGACATAGCGGACGGGACGCCAGTCCCCGCCCCGGCGCAACCCCGCTGCCTCGGCCTCGAAGCGCACACGTGCGATCGCCCGGGCCGCGCCGGTGGTGCCGATCACGACCCGCGCGGCATAGGCGCCAGACGGCGATTCTGCCCCGGCAAGGCGGAGTTCGACCACCCGCAGGCCAAGGATCGACACCGCGAACGGTGCGCTGTCGCGCCGGTCCTCGGCTGCGGACGATCCGGCGACGGCCAGCATCGCCACGACAGCGATCCATCCTGTCCGCCTCACCCGCCCCTCCGCACGCCTGCAACTGGACACTCTGTGCCCGACGCGGGAAACAGCATCACGACGCCATCCGGGGACCCGCATGGACATTGCACATCTTGCCGATTCCGTGGCTGCGGGCGACCGCCGGGCGCTGGCCCGTGCCGTCACGCTGGTGGAAAGCACCCGCGCCGACCACCGGGCGGATGCGCTCGACCTGCTCGACCGGCTGGCCGTGACCGGGCGGCAGGCGCTTCGGATCGGGCTTTCGGGGACGCCGGGGGTGGGCAAGTCCACCTTCGTCGAAGGATTCGGCCTGCATCTGACCGGAAAGGGCCTGCGCGTGGCGGTGCTGGCGGTCGATCCATCATCCGCCCGCACCGGCGGCTCGATCCTTGGTGACAAGACGCGGATGGACAGGCTGGCCCGCGACCCCCGCGCCTTCATCCGCCCCTCGCCCGCGCGGTCCGAACTCGGCGGCGTCGCCCGCCGCTCGCGCGAGGTCGTGGCGCTGATGGAAGGCGCGGGCTTCGACGTGGTGATCGTGGAAACGGTGGGGGTGGGCCAGTCGGAAACGCTGGTCGCAGGCATGACCGACCTGTTCGTTCTGCTGCTCGCGCCCGCGGGGGGTGACGAACTGCAGGGCGTGAAGCGCGGCATCATGGAGGTCGCCGACCTGATCCTGGTGAACAAGGCCGATGGCGACCTTGCCGCGGCCGCCGTACGAACGCGGGCCGACTACGCAGGCGCGCTGCGGCTGATGCGCCGCCGCCCGCAGGACCCAAACGGCTTTCCGCAGGCGGCCTGCGTGTCGGCGCTGACGGGCCGGGGGCTGCCCGAGGCATGGGCGGCGATGCAGACTCTCTCCGACTGGCGCCGTTCGCACGGGCACCTGGCCGCCACCCGCGCCGCGCAGGCGAGGGCGTGGTTCGAAGACGAGGTGCGCCGCGCCCTCCTCGCCCGGCTGACCGCCGACCCCGCCACCGCCGCCCGCATGGCCGCGCTGGCTGACGCCGTGGCGCAAGGCACCCTGACCCCCGCCCGCGCCGCCGAACGCGCCCTGTCCGCCTGACGCGGCCCCTTCCCCTTCATCCTGTCCTAAATATCCCGGGGGTGAGGGCCGCAAGGCTCGAGGGGGCAGCGCCCCCTCCTGCCCCATACCCGCAAGTCCCCGCTTGCCGCCGCGGCGGTCTGCCGTAAAGTCCGCATGCCGCACAGAAGTTCGGAGATTCGCGCAGATGCTGACGTTCTTCTACAATCTCGCGCCCA
This sequence comes from Rhodobacteraceae bacterium UBA996, assembly GCA_002291955.1. GTDB lineage: Bacteria > Pseudomonadota > Alphaproteobacteria > Rhodobacterales > Rhodobacteraceae > UBA996. The sequence continues at coordinate 7,692 of DBBA01000393.1, forward strand.
ACCCTCTGAAGGTTGCGCTGATGCTCGAGGAAACCGGCCTGCCCTACACGGCCGTTCCGATCGATACCCGGCGGGGGGACCAGCACACCCCGGGCTTCCGGGCGATCAACCCCAACGGCAAGGTCCCGGCCCTGCAGGACGGCGACACGACCGTGTTCGATTCGAACGCGATCCTGCTTTACCTAGCGGAAAAGACCGAACGATTCCTGCCGCCCGACACCTCGGCCGCGCGGGGGCAGCTTCTGTCCTGGCTGATGTTCGTCGCGACCGGGGTCGGTCCGTTCTCGGGGCAGGCCGTGCACTTCCGCCTGTTCGCCCCCGGCGACAACCCCTATGCCCGCAAGCGCTGTGACTACGAGGCTCGGCGCCACTGGCAGGTGATCGAGGACCGGCTGGACGACCGACCGTTCCTGCTGGGCGACGCCTATACCATCGTGGACATGGCGGTCTGGGGCTGGGCGCCACGCATTCCCGCGATGTTGGGCGATGACCGGGCGATGGACGCCTATCCGAACATCGCACGGCTGATGGCGACCATCGACGCCCGCCCCGCGGCGGCACGGGTTGCGGCGCTGAAAGACCGCCACGCCTTCAAGACCGAGTTCGACGACGCGGCGATGCGGTCGCTCTACCCGCAGATCTTCGCCCCCGATCCGGTGTGACGGTGCCGACCGCGATCATCACAGGGGCAGGGTCGGGCATCGGGCGGACCATCGCCGAGCGGCTTGCCGCCGACGGCATGGCGGTCCTTGTCGTGGACCGTGACGGGGGCGGGGCTACGCACACCGCCGCCCGGATCGCTGCCGCGGGCGGACAGGCGCAGGCCCATGCCGCCGATGTGGCCGACCCGGCGGCGATGGCCGGGATGGCGCAGGCCGCGCTTGACTGGACAGGGCGGATCGATACCTGCGTGGCCAATGTCGGGATCATGGTCGAGGGCGACATCCTGTCCGTCTCGCCCGAGGACTGGGACCGCGCCATGGCGGTGAACGCGAAGGGCGGGTTCCTGACCGCCCGCGCGGTGATCCCCGCGATGCTGGCGCAGGGCAAGGGGGCGCTAGTGTTCACGGCGTCAACCGTGGCGCTGGCGGGAATGAAGGGGGTCGCGGCCTATTCCGCATCCAAGGGCGCGGTCGCGGCCCTGACCCGCCAGATCGCTGCCGACTATGCCGCGCGCGGCATCCGGTCGAATGCGCTCGCGCCCGGGGCCGTGCGCACGCCGCTATCGGAAAGCCAGTTCCGCGCGCGGGCCGCCGACGATGCCGGCTTCGATGCGCTGATGGCACAGGTGATCGCGCGCTATCCGGTTCCGCGCTGGGGCACCACCACCGACATCGCCGAGGCTGCGCTGTTCCGGGCCACCGACCGGTCGGCCTGGATCACCGGGCAGGTGCTGCCGGTGGACGGCGGCCTGCTGGAATTGCGCTGATGGACCTGTCGTACGCCGACCGCGCCGGCATTGCTGACCTGCTGGCGGACTATTGTCGCCATCTGGATGCCATGGACCTGGGCGCGCTGGCCGCGCTGTTCACGCCCGATGCGGCGGTCACCTATGGTGACACGCCCGCCCTGAACGCCGCCGGGCGCGATGCCATCGCTGCATCGCTTGCGCGGATGTGGCGCTGGCGGCGCACGGCGCATCACCTGACGACACTGCGGCTACGGGCGGTTGGCGAAGGGGCGGCGCGGTGCGAGGCGCGGGTGATCGCCTGGCACGAACGGGGCGATGGCAGCACGGCGACCGTTCACGGCCGCTACCTCGACAGGCTCGTGCGCAGCACAGACGGTTGGCGCATCGCCCACCGGCGGATGGAAGAGCTCGGGTCCGACGCGGGCTTTACGGTGCCCTTGCACCAGGCCCCCCGCGCCGCCCCGCCGCCGGGATGGTCCGCGCCCGCGGGCCTGGACCCCTAGTAGTACTTCAGGTCGGTCGCCTTGCCCCGGAACACCCAGTAGGCCAGCGCGGTATAGGCCAGGATCATCGGCAGCACGATCAGCGTGCCGATCAGGATGATCCACAGGCTTTCGGGCGCGCTCGCCGCTTCGTAGATCGTCAGCTTTTCCGGGACCACGAAGGGATAGAAGGAATAGGCAAGGCCCAGGAACGCCAGCGTGAACAGCGCCGTGCCATAGGCAAACGGCGCCATCGCCCCGCGATCATCGGTGCGCGGCAGCGCGTACAGGCTGCGCCACAGCAGGACCAGCAGCAGGCCCGACAGGATCGGCAGCGGCGCAAGCCACAGCAGTTCCGGGAAGCTGAACCACTTGGACCAGATCCGGTCGGACACCAGCGGCGAAGCGGCCGAGATTGCTCCCATCCCCAGCACCAGCCCCCAGATCCCGCCGCGCGCCCAGCCGATGGCCTTCCACTGCAGGGCGCCTTCGGTCTTCAGGATCAGCCAGGCCGCACCGATGAAGCTGTAGCCCACGGTCAGGAACACCGCCGTCAGGCAGGCGAAGGCGATGTGGAAGGGGGTCGAGTCGAGCCCCATGATGTACATGCCCAGCATGTAGCCCTGCGACAGCGACGCCATCAGCGAGCCCAGGAAGAACGCTCCGTTCCACAGGCGCTTTTGGGCGGCGGGGGCCTTGGCGCGCAGCTCGAACGACACGCCGCGCAGGATCAGGCCGGTCAGCATCATGGCGACGGGCAGATACAGCGCGGTCAGGATCGCGCCGTGGGCGGACGGGAACGCCACGAGCAGGATGCCGACGGCAAGCACCAGCCACGTCTCGTTCGCGTCCCAGAAGGGGCCGATGGACGCGATCATGCGGTCCTTCTCGGCCCCGGTGGCCAGGGGCGTCAGCAGGCCCACGCCCAGATCGAAGCCGTCGAAGACGACGTAGATCAGGATCGCCACGCCCATCAGCCCGGCAAAGACGAAGGGCAGGTACAGGCCCGGGTCGGCGAACGTCAGGGCGAGGTGATCGAGCATCGGCCTACTCCGCCGGGGTGACGACGGCGATGGCGGCGGCGGACTTGGGCCGTTCGGGCAGAAGCTCTCCCTTCGCGGCCTTCCGCGCGAGGTGGAACAGCACGCCCACATAGGCCAGCGTCAGGATTGCATAGATGCCGAGGTAGCCCAGAAGCGTCGACAGCACCATGCCCGCGGGAACGTCCGCAACCGCCTGCGCCGTGGTCAGGACACCGGTCACCAGCCAGGGCTGGCGGCCGATTTCCGTGGTGTACCAACCCGCAAGCGTGGCGAGCCAGCCCGAGAAGGTCATCGCGACGAGGACCAGCAGCACCACCTTGGGCAGCGCCTCGACCCCGCGGCCGCGGCGCATGGACCAGACGGTGAACCACGACACCGCCAGCATCGCCATGCCGGTCGCGACCATCACGCGGAAGCTCCAGAAAACGGGGGCCACGGGCGGGTGCATCGGCGTTCCATCCTCGGCCACAAAGTCGTTCAGGCCGGGGACCACGCCCGAGGGCGAGTGCTTCAGGATGACCGAGGCCATCGACGGAATGCCGATCTCGAAGTGGTTGGTCCGCGCCTCCTCGTCCGGAATGGCGAACAGCAGGAGCGGCACGTTGCCCCGGGTTTCCCAGTTCCCCTCCATCGCGGCGACCTTGGCGGGCTGGTGTTCCAGCGTGTTCAGGCCGTGCATGTCACCGGCAAGGATCTGGATCGGGATCAGGATCGCACCCAGCCACATGCCGAAGGTCAGCCCCTTGCGCACGGCGGCGGCGCGGTCGCCGATCAGCCAGCGGAAGGCCGAGAGCCCCGCGATCAGGAAGGCCACCGTCAGGCCCGACGCGAGCAAGACGTGGGCGAGGCGGTAGGGCATCGACGGGTTGAAGATGATCGCCCACCAGTCGGTGGCATAGACCACGCCGTCGCGCAATTCGTACCCCGCGGGGGTGTGCATCCAGCTGTTCAGGACAAGGATCCAGAACGCCGACAGGGTGGTGCCGAAGGCGACAAGCACGGTTGCCGTCGTGTGCACCCAGTCGGGCACGCGGCGCCAGCCGAACAGCATGATCCCGAGGAACGCGGCTTCCAGGAAGAAGGCCGTAAGAACCTCGTAGGCCAGAAGTGGCCCGGCCACGTTGCCGACCGCTTCCATGAAGCCCGGCCAGTTGGTGCCGAACTGGAACGACATGGTGATGCCCGACACGACGCCCATGCCGAAGGACAGGGCGAACACCTTTACCCAGAAGCGGTAGAGGTCCATCCAGGACTCATCCCGGGTCGCGTTAAAGCGCAGCTTGAAGAACAGAAGCGCCCAGCCCAGTGCGATGGTGATCGTCGGGAACAGGATGTGAAACGAGATGTTCGCGCCGAACTGGATGCGCGAGAGGATGAGCGTGTCCATGTGGTTCTATCGTCCGATCTTCTTGCGGGCGGGGGATACCGCCCGGTGCGCGCAGGATTTGTCGGCCAAATAACGCCTGCGCGCGCGAAGGAAAGCCCGGTGCGACAGAACGCGCCAGGGTTCAGGCGATCACGGTAAAGGGTTCGGAAAAGCGGTGCTCGTGCAGGTTGGCGCCCGGGCCGATCCGGTCCACCACGGCGAAGCGGCCGGGGGCGTGCAGGGGCGTCAGGACCCCGTGCCAGGTGCCGCGGTGCAGGTTGATGCCCTGGGTGCCGTCCGTCAGGAAGGCGCGGGGGCTGCCGGGGGTGCCTGCGAGGTCAGGGGCCACGATCACGAGGAACGGGTGCGGCGTCATCGGCAGGAACGCCTGCGAGCCATCCGGGTGGCGTTCAACCAGATCGAAGGCATAGGGCAAGGCGCGCGGGTCGGCCAGGAAGACGCTGATCCCGGCGCGGCCGTCGGGCCCGAAGTCCAGCCGGGCGCGGTCGTGCCAGCGGCCGCAGAGGCCGGCATTGATGATCCGGTCGGGGTCACCGCGCGTGTCGAGCACGTCGCCGAAGGGGGCGAAGGCTGCGGCGGTCAGGGGTTCGGGGCGGAGCGTGGGCATGGGTGTGTCGGGCAGAGGCGGGAGGGGCGCTGCCCCTCCCGGACCCACCCCGGGATATTTCGGGCGCATCGAAGCGGGGAACCGGCGAAAGGCTGTGGTCGCAGGACGTCAGAGTCTCAGGCGGGGGTGGCGGTTGACGTCCTTGTAAAGGAGGTAGCGGAACGGCTCGGTCCCGCTGGCGCGGCAGGCCTGCGGGCAGAAGGCGCGCAGCCACAGGAAATCGCCGGCCTCGACCTCGACCCAATCGGTGTTGAGGAGGTACAGGGCCCGACCCTGCAGCATGTAGAGCCCGTGTTCCATCACATGGGTCTCGGCAAAGGGGATCGCGCCGCCGGGCTGGAAGGTCACGATGTTGACGTGCATGTCGTGGCGGATGTCGGCGGGATCGACGAAACGGGTGGTGGCCCAGGTGCCGCCGGTATCGGGCATGGCGACGGGGGCGACGGCGTCGTCGTGGGTCACGAAGCTGTCGGGCGGGGTCAGGCCCGGGGCGGGTTCCCAGACCTTGCGGATCCAGTGGAAGGTCGCGGGGCCAGGCCCGGGGTTGGTGATCGACCAGTCGGTGCCCGGGGCGATCCAGGCGTAGCTGCCGGCGGTCAGCGGGTGGGTAACGCGGCCGATGCGCAGGGTGGGCGTGCCCTGCACCACGAAGATCCCCGCTTGCGCGCCCGGGTCGGGTTCGGGCGCGTCCGACCCGCCACCGGGGGCGAGTTCCACGATCAGTTGCGCGAAGGTTTCGGCAAAGCCCGTCATGGGGCGGGCCAGCACCCAGGCGCGGGTGCCGTGCCAGCCGGGGAGAAGGCTGGTCACGATGTCGGACATGCAGCGCGCCGGGATCACCGCGTAGGACGGGGTGAACACCGCCCGGTCGCGGGCGCGGTCGGACTGTGGCGGCAGGCCCCCCGGGGGCGTGGCATAGGTGCGGGTCATGGCAGGATGGCCTTCAGCCGGTGCAGCGCGATGCGTTCCACCTGCGCGCAGGCGGTGGCGATTTCCGTCGCGCGGTCGTTGTCGAGCCGCGCGTGGAAGGCGGCAAGGATCGACGCCTTGGTATTGTCCCGCACGGCGATGATGAAGGGGAAGCCGAAGCGCGCGGTGTAGGCCGCATTCAGCCGTTCAAAGGTCGCGCGTTCGTCGTCAGTGAGCGCGTCAAGCCCCGCGCTGGCCTGTTCGGCGGTGGACGCCTCGGTCAGGCGGCGGGCCTGGGCAAGTTTGCCCGCCAGATCGGGGTGGGCCTGCAGCACGCCCAAGCGTTCGTCGTCAGAGGCCGACCGGAAGGCGCGGGCGAGCGCGTTGTGGAGGCCCGTGGCCGAGTCATGCGCGGGCCCGAGTTCCAGCGCATGGGCGCGTTCGGCGATCCAAGGCGAGTGTTCGAAGATGCCACCGTAATTTTCGACAAAAGTGGCGCGATCCATCCGTGACGGGCGGGAGCGATCCACCGGCGGGTGCGTTGCCGCCCAGTGTGCGGCGATCTGGGCCCTCGTGGCGAACCAGACGCCGTCATGCGACCGGGCATGGTCGATGAACCGTTGCAGCGCAAGCGCCCGACCGGGGCGGCCGACAAGGCGACAGTGGAGCCCGACGCTCATCATCCGGGGCGCGCCTGCCACCCCTTCGACGTAGAGCGCATCGAAGCTGTCGCGCAGGTAGGCCAGGAACTGGTCGCCCGAATTGAACCCCTGCGGCGTGGCGAAGCGCATGTCGTTGGCGTCGAGCGTGTAGGGGATCACCAGCTGGTGCCCGCCCTGCGGACGGTCCATCCAGTAGGGCAGATCGTCGTCGTAGGTGTCGGAAATCCAGTCGAACCCCTGCTCCGCCGTCAGCCGCACGGTGTTCATGGAACACCGCCCGGTGTACCAGCCGGTGGGGCGTGCGCCTGTCACCTCGGTGTGCAGGCGGATCGCCTCGGCGATCTGGGCGCGTTCCACGTCCTCGGGCATGTCGCGGTGTTCGACCCACTTCAGGCCGTGTGACGCGATTTCCCACCCAGCCGACTGCATGGCGGCGACCTGTTCGGGGGCACGCGCGAGGGCTGTCGCCACGCCATAGACCGTGACCGGCAGGTCGGCCATCATCCGGTGCAGCCGCCAGAACCCCGCCCGCGCGCCGTAGTCGTAGATCGATTCCATGTTCCAGTGGCGCTGCCCGGGCCAGGGCTGGGCGCCCACGATCTCGGACAGGAACGCCTCCGACGCGGCATCGCCGTGGAGCAGGTTGTTCTCGCCCCCTTCCTCCCAGTTCAGCACCAGGCTGACGGCGATCCGCGCGCCGCCCGGCCAGCGGGCATCGGGCGAGGTGGGACCGTGGCCGCGGAAGTCGCGGGGATAGCGGGGGGGACCGGCGGGATTGTGCGACATGCTGGCCCGCAGCATAGAGGGGCGGGCAAGCGGATCGCAAGGAGGTGCGGGATGGCAGACGGCTGGCTGACGACCCATGTGCTGGATACCGCGCGGGGATTGCCTGCGGCAGGGCTGGTGATCTGGCTGTACCGCGTGTCGGGCAATTCGCACCGCAAGATCGCCGAGGTCGTGACGAACGCCGATGGCCGCACCGATGCGCCGCTGCTGCCCAAGGGCAAGATGGCGCCCGGCACCTACGAGCTGGTATTCCGCGCCGGGGACTACCTGCGCGCGACCGGACAGGCCGGGACCGAGCCGCTGTTCCTGGACGAGGTGCCGATCCGCTTCGGGATATCCGACCCGGACGCGCACTACCATGTGCCGCTTCTGCTGTCGCCCTATGGCTATTCGACCTATCGGGGCAGCTAGGCAGTGCGCGGGCTGGCCGCGGCGGTTCTTGTGCTGGCGCTGACGGGGGCTGCATGGCTGGGCTGGCAGGAGGTCCTTCGGCGGCATCACCTGACGCTTCTGCCACCCACCCTGGGGGTGACCGACCGTCTTGCCGCGTTCGAGGTCGCGGCCGGCTGGGGTCCGGGCGGAAACGAGTCGGGGCTGATCCTGTACCGGATGCCCGATGCTCTAGCCGCGCTGCTGGCCTCGGGTGAGCCACCCGCGGCGGACGGGCTGGCGTGGCAGGCAACGCCCTTCGTGGCCGAAGGCTCGTCGGACGGCGCGCTTGGTCCCTGCGCGGGGGACGCCTGCGCGCGGATCGACCGGTTCTTCTGGCGCTACGGGCATGGCGTCGAGCTTCCGCAGGATGTCGAGGAAATGGTCGATCAGGCCCTGCGGACCGCCGGCAACCGTGTCGGCATGACGCGGTCGGGGCTGGTGCTGTTGATCCCGAACGAAAAGCGGGTTGTCTACGCCTATGCGGGCTAGGCCCGCCGGGCCGGGAAAGGGCAGGCATGTACGATTGGGCGGTTCTGGGGGCCTGGGCCGAGTTCGCGGTGCGCTGGGTACATGTGATCACCGCGATCGCCTGGATCGGGTCGTCGTTCTACTTCATCGCGCTGGACCTTGGCCTGCGGCGTGACCCGAAGCCCCCGTCCGGCGCCGACGGTGAGGAATGGCAGGTCCACGGCGGCGGGTTCTACCATATCGAGAAGTACCTGGTCGCGCCCGAGCGGCTGCCCGACCACCTGATCTGGTTCAAGTGGGAAGCGTATTCGACCTGGCTGTCGGGCTTTGCCCTGCTGGTCCTCGTCTACTACCTGGGCGGTGAGCTGTACCTGATCGACCCGACGGTGCTGGATATCCCCGTGTGGCAGGGGGTTGCGATCTCGGTCGCATCGCTGGCGCTGGGGTGGCTGATCTACGACACGCTCTGCAAGTCGCCGCTCGGCAACAGCCCGTCCCTGCTGATGGTGCTTCTGTTCGGGGTGCTGGTGATGATGAGTTGGGGCTACACGCAGGTGTTCAGCGGGCGCGCGGCGCTTCTGCATCTGGGCGCGTTTACCGCCACGATCATGTCGGCCAACGTGTTCCTGGTCATCATCCCGAACCAGAAGATCGTGGTGGCCGACCTGAAGGCGGGGCGGGTGCCGGACGCGAAGTACGGCAAGATCGCCAAGCTGCGCAGCACCCACAACAACTATCTCACGCTGCCGGTCCTGTTCCTGATGCTGTCCAACCACTACCCCCTGGCATTTGCCAGCGAGTGGAACTGGCTGATCGCGGCGCTGGTGTTCCTGATGGGCGTGACGATCCGGCACTTCTTCAACACGATGCACGCGAAGAAGGTGACGCTCTGGTGGACCTGGGCTGCGACGGCGATCATCTTCCTCGTCATCGTCTGGCTTTCGTCCGTGCCGTTGCAGAACCGCGAGGCGGCGATGACCCCCGCCCTGCTTCGGTTCGCTGAGGCGCAGGGGTTCGAGGATGTCCATGCCATCGTGCTGGGCCGCTGTTCCATGTGCCACGCGGCGGAACCTTACTGGGACGGCATCCTGTGGGCGCCCAAGGGCGTGCGGCTGGAAACCGAGGCCGATGTCGCAGGCCACGCCCGCGCGATCTATCTGCAGGCGGGCGTGACCCACGCCATGCCGCCCGGGAACCTCACGTACATCGCCCCAGAGGAACGCGCCGCCATTGTCGCCTGGTACCGGGCAGCGACGGGCTCCGGCGGCTAGGTGGACTGGCGAAACAGTCTGGTTGCATCCGCGCGAATTGGATGCGCCTGCGCCAAAGTTCTGCCCCAGTCCCGGGTTAACGGGACAGGCAACGCAATGTTCCAGGGGCAGAACCGCCGTGACCGCAGCCGTGCTTCGATCCGTCCACGAGAAACTGGTCTTCAGCCGCCGGGTGGATGTCCTGGCCCGGATGCTGGGCGATCTCGTGCCCCCGGGCAGCGCGATCCTCGATGTGGGCACCGGCGACGGCCAGATCGCGCAGCGCATCGCCGCGGCACAGCCGGGAACGACCGTGCGCGGCATCGACGTCATGCTGCGTCCCGAGACCCACATCCCGGTGGACCTGTTCGACGGCAAGACCATCCCCTTGGGGGACAAGAGCGTTGACGTCGTGACCTTCGTCGACGTGCTGCACCACACCGACGACCCCGACCGGCTGATCGCCGAGGCATCGCGGGTCGCCCGCAAGGCAGTCATCCTGAAGGACCATCTGGCCGAGAACGGCGTGAACCGCCTGACCCTGCGGGTGATGGACTGGGTCGGCAACGCGCCGCACGGCGTTGTCCTGCCCTACAACTATGCCTCGCGGCAGCAGTGGGACGCATGGTTCGCGGCAGCCGGGCTGCGGGTGGACCAGTTCACCACCGACATCCCGCTCTACCCCGCGCCGTTCAGCGCGGTCTTCGGGCGCAAGTTGCACTTCGTCGCGCGGCTTACTCCGCAGGCTTGAACACAGCGACCCGCATCACCGCGTAGCTGGCGACCACGGTCGAGCCGGCGGTGACAAGGAACAGCAACGTGTCCGTCGCGACATGGCCCGTGACGAAGCGCGTCGTGACCACGGATACCAGCGCCATGCAGACAACCTGCGTGGCGGCATAGACCAGGAACCCGCCGCGCTGCGCACGCCGCACCCGGAAGGTGAAGGTCTTCTGTGCCAGATAGGCCACCGGGATGCACAGCGCATAGACGACGACCGACGTCACCAGCGGCGGCAGTCCGGCCCGGCCCACAAGAACCGCCGTGACAACCGCATAGCCCAGCGCAAACCCGCCGCCGACAACGACGAACCGGGCGAACCGGGCGATGTCCTGCGGGCCGAGGCGGGGGCGAAAGGGTGTCATGGTCCGGATCCGTTCGGCGCGCGCTGCGGCCGCAAGCCTTTCGCGGGACGCTGGCATCCGCGGATGGCGCAGGCAAGACGCAACCGTGGCCTTCTGTGTCCCCGATCAGCCGGCCAGACGCCCGCCGCGCGGACCGACACAAACTCACCGCAATTTCTCCCCTGTTTGGGACCGTTCTCCCGGCAACACCGGAAACAATCCGGGTGTCCGGGCGGAAGGGGTTGCACGCTGTCATGACCGAACTCACCATACTCATGCCCTGCCTCAACGAGGCCGAAACGCTTGAACGCTGCATCGTCAAGGCGCAGGACTATCTGGCGCGCAGCGGCATCTCGGGCGAGGTCCTGATCTCGGACAACGGATCGACCGACGGCAGCCAGGCCATCGCCGAGCGGCTGGGGGCGCGGGTGGTGCATGCCCCCCGGCGCGGCTACGGCGCGGCGCTGATCGCCGGGATCGAGGGCGCGCACGGCCGCTACATCATCATGGGCGACAGCGACGATTCGTACGACTTCTCGCGGCTCGACGGGTTCGTGGCGGAACTGCGTGCCGGGGCGGACCTGGTGATGGGCAACCGGTTCCGCGGCGGGGTCGCCAAGGGCGCGATGCCGCCGCTGCACCGCTATCTCGGCAACCCGGTCCTGTCGGGGATCGGACGGATCTTCTTCGGTGCGCCCGTGGGCGATTTCCATTGCGGGCTTCGGGGCTTCTCGCGCACGGCAATCCGCGGGCTGGACCTGCGCGCGCCGGGGATGGAGTTTGCGTCCGAGATGGTCGTGAAGGCGACGCTCGCCGGGCTGACGATCCGCGAGGTGCCGACCACACTCAGCCCCGACGGCCGGTCGCGGCCGCCGCACCTGAAAAGCTGGCGGGACGGCTGGAAGCACCTGAAGCTGTTGCTGACCTTTGCCCCGCACTGGCTGTTCTTCTATCCCGGCGCCGTCCTGGCCGCGGCCGGAACCCTGATCTTCGGTCGCCTCCTGGGCGGGCCGGTGCAGATCGCGGGCGCGACCTTCGACATCGCGGCCCTGATCCTGGCCAGCGCCCTGATCCTGATCGGCTTCCAGCTGACCTGCTTCTATGCGCTTGCCCGTTGCCATGCCGAACGGTCGGGCCTTATGCCCGCCACACCCCGGTTCCGGCGCCTGTCCGGGCACATCACCGTGGACAAGGCCTGCCAGATCGGCGCGGCCCTGCTGGTTGCCGGGATCATTGCGGCCATCGGGTCGGTCGTGATGTGGAGCCGGGCGAACTTCGGCGACCTCGACCCCAGCGTGATCGCGCGACCGGCAGCCTTTGCCGTGGTCAGCGCAGCCCTGGGTGTGCAGGCGATCACCTCGGGCTTCCTGTGGGGCCTGCTGTCGGGCAACGAGGAATCGGCAACCGCGCGCAGCCCGGCGGTCGATGCTGTCCGGGCGACCTGATCCGGTCGCTTGCGGGGGCGGGCGATGCTGACCATCACCACCAGACGCGCGCATGCGCCCACCCCCGGCCCGCGCGTGGCCGCGGACGGGGCGGCGGGGCGCGCAACCCTTGATGGCTCGGCCGTCGCGACCGCCCCGGTCGAGGGACGCATCCTGTGGATTGTCATTGCCGTCGCGCTGGTGACCATCGTGGCCCGGGCGGCATTCCTGGCCGTCGAGCCGTTGGCCTGGGTTGGCGCTGCCGACAATGACGACATCATGCGCCTGCTGTCGGTCCGGGCGTTTCTGGACGGTCAGGGCTGGTTCGACATGCGCCAGTACCGGCTGCTGCCGCCGGACGGTCTGGACATGCACTGGTCGCGCTACATCGACGCGGGCATCGCGGGGCTGATCGCGCTGGTCTCGATGGTCGCGGACCCGCTGCAGGCCGAGAACGTGGCACTTCTGGTCTGGCCCACGCTCGTGCTGGCGGCGCTGGTCGTCCTCACCGGGCTTGCCGTGGGCAGGACACTGGGCACCCGCGCCGCGACACTGGCGATCCTCAGTCTGCTCCTGTGGCCGGTGATCGGGTTCGGCACCTTCGCGCCCTACAGGATCGACCACCACAACGTGCAGATCCTGATGGTCTCGGTGATGGTGCTGTGCCTGATCGAGCCGGGGCGCCCGGTCCGCCTGGGACTGTGGGGCGGGCTTGCCGCGGCCCTGTCGCTTGCCGTCGGACTGGAGATGCTGCCGGTCATCGCGCTGGCCGGGGTGATCCTGGCCCTGCGGATCCTGTGGGCACCCGCCGGTGCACCGACCCAGCTTGTCGCGTTCAGCCTGGCGCTGTGCCTTGGCAGCCTTGTCCTGTTCGTCGGACAGACCGCACCCGCCCTGTGGGGCCTGCCGCGCTGCGACCAGCTTTCGCCACCCTACCTTGCCCTGACCGGCATGGCCGCGGTCGTGTCGCTGGTCATTGCCCGCTTCGTCGCGCCGGTCGCGTCGCCTGTCGTCCGGGCGGGGGCGCTGGCCGGTGTCTCGGTCCTTGCCTTCGCCGTGGTCTACCCGCTGCTCGCGCCCTGCCTGCAGGGCCCCTACGCCAACCTCCCGGCCGAGGCGCAGGCCCTGATCCATGCCCGGATCACCGAAGCCATCGGTCTGTGGTCGTCGATCGAGCGCGGGTCGCCCGCGCCGGTCCGGCTGGTGCTGCCGGCCCTGCTGGGCGCGGCGCTGGCGGGCGCGATGCTGGCTGTCCGCATGCGCGCAGGGCAGACCACGGGGATCGAGCGGCGCGCGGTCGGCACGCTTCTGGCCTTTGCCGTGCTTGGCGTGGCCGGAAGCCTTGGGCAGATGCGGATGATCTACTTTGCCGCCCCCGCAGTTCCGGCGCTGACCGGCTATGGCGTGGCAATGCTGATGGGCAGCGCGGCCGGAGGCCGCGGCGCGGTGCGCAGTCTGGCCAGTGTGGCCGCACTGGTCGCCACGATCTTCCTGCCGCTTCTGGATGCGCGGTTCCGGCCTTCCGGCACCGCCGACGAGGACCGCATCCTGGCGGGCAAGTGCCGGTCCAGCGACGCACTCGTCACCCTGTCGGCCCTGCCCAAAGGCGTGGTCCTGTCCAGCCTGAACCTGGGCGCGCCGATCCTGCTCCTGACCCCCCACGACGCCCTTGCCGCGCCCTATCACCGTGATCCCGATGCCCTGTTGAACGGTATCGTCCCCTTCGAGGCTGACGAGGCGGGGTTGCAGAAAGCCATGGACCGGACCGGCGCGACCTACCTCCTTCTGTGCCGCGACCAGAAGATCGCGGACGGCGCGTCGCAGGCGGACCGGCTTTCGCTGGGTGAAACGGTGGGCTGGCTGGAACCCGTGCCGGACGTCGATCCCCGGCTTCTGGTCCTGCGCCGCACCGACCGCTAGCCTGTCGCCCCCGGACCGCAGTCCGCGCTAGACCAGCCCGTACTGCACCGCCTTGTTGCGCAGGAATGGCAGGCCGCGGTCCAGCACCACGTCGCGGCTGGCGGCCACCGGTCGCCAGACGGCCAGACCCCAGGCCACCTTGGGCGGCATGTCGATGAAGCTCTCCATCGCCAGTCCGCCCGTGAAGCCCACCGCCCGCAGCGCGGCAAAGACCTCGTCCCAGCGCACGTTGCCCTCGCCGGGGGTGCCACGGTCGCTTTCGGACAGGTGGATGTAGCGCAGATGCGGCCCGGCATCGAGGATGCCCAGCGCCATGCCCCGCTCCTCGATGTTCATGTGATAGGTGTCGAGGTGGATGAAGATGTTGTCGGCCCCCACCCGTTCGATCATCCCGACGGCCTGCCAGCCGGTGTTCAGCAGGTGGTTCTCGTAGCGGTTCACCGGTTCGATCCCGAAGGCCAGTCCCAGCCGTTTCGCATGGGCTGCGGCGTCGGTCAGCACACGGGCGACGTTGTCGTATTCGGCCTGCGTCGGCGGCAGGCCCGTGCGTTCGCCAATCCCGCCATAGGTCACGCCGGTCAGGGCCTGCGCTCCGATCGCCGCGCACTGGTCCAGCGCGTGGCGAAGAAAAGCCATCGCGGAATCCGGGTCGGTCGAGGGGCGCCGCCCTTCGGGCAGGCCCAGCGAACAGACGGCAGGCATGCTGGCGCGGTCCAGCAGGCGGCGGGAATGGGCCGTGTCGACCTTGTCCGGCGACAGAAGTGCGATCTCGATGAAGTCGAAGCCCAGCGCCTTGCAGGCAGCGACGGCCCGTTCCGACCCGGCATGGTCCCATGCCATCGTCCACATCGACGTGTGGACCCCGAACCCCTTCATGCGCGTTCCTCCTCCAGCAGGGCGCCTGCCAGCGCCTCGTCCACGATCAGGCGGTTCACGAACCCCGCCGCCAGCACCGCCCGTGTCGCCCGGGCCTTGCCCTGTCCCGCGGCCAGCAGGGTGACACTTGCGCGGTGCAGATCGTCAAGGTCGATGGACGGTGCGCGGGCATTCAGGTCGGTCCCGGCAAGGCCGCCACCCGCCGTGAAGAACTTGCCCGTCGTGTCCGCCACGGCGTCCGCGGCGGCAAGGTCCGCGACCTCGGCCGGGGTCAGGACGCCGGTCGTCTGCAACAGCGCGTCCGGCGTGCATTCGCCGACCGAGATCACCATGTGGTCGGCCGACCGCGCGACCGACAGCGCCGCGCGCACCATCCGCTGGTCGCGGATCAGCGCGGCGTCAGCAGGCGTGTCGGCCAGGAATGGTGCGGGCAGGAAAACAGCCCGCCCGCCGGTCAGGGCCGCCAGCCGCAGGCAGACGTCAAAAGGCGAGGTGGCCGAGGTATGCGTCATCGACCCCATCAGCGAGACGAAGCACAGGCCCGGGTTGCGCAGCCCGACCAGCGCATCCGACATGGCCGCGACGGTGCGGCCCCAGCCAAGGCCGATGGTCACCTCACCCTCGCGCCCGATGCGGGTCAGCCAGCCTGCGGCCATCTGCCCGACCGCCCGGCGCGCGGCGGCCGCATCCGACCCGCTGTCGGGCGCAACCAGCGCCTCGGTCAGACCGAAGGCGGCGGCCAGCCGGTCGCCGAGCGCAAGGGTTGTCGTGGTCCCGACCTTGATGTTCACCCGCACAAGGCCCCGGTCGCGCGCCTCTTGCAGCAGGCGCAGGACCTTGAAGCGCGACAGGCCCATCCGGCGGCTGACGTCCTCCTGGCTCAGCTGGCCGACGTGGTACAGCCAGGCGGCCTGGATCAGGTCATCGCTGTCGCGCGGGGTACCGGTCATGCTGTCTCCGTCCGTGGCGCCACTTCAGCACTTGACCCGGGCTTTCGTCAACGCGTATGCACTTTTGTGCAGCGATCGCACAACAGTGCGGATGCAGCATTGCAGACGCAGAAACCGGGGCTGGACGCATGACCTGTGTGATCGGCGTGGACGGCGGGACGGAGTCGCTCCGCGCGCACGTGTTCGACCTGTCGGGACGGTCGCGCGGCGTGGGCAAGGGGCCCTATGCCACGGCATTCCCGCAGCCAGGACAGGCCGAACAGAACCCCGACGACTGGTGGTACGCCGCGGGGATCGCCGTGCGCGAGGCGATGGCGGCGGCGGGGATCACCCCCGATCAAGTCAGCGCGCTGGCCTGCGACACGACATCGTGCACTGTCGTGGCGCTGGACGCCGACGGCCGCCCGCTGCGCCCCTGCCTGCTCTGGATGGACGTGCGCGCCCATGCCGAGGCGGCCGACGTCGCGGCCTGCGGCGACCCCGCTCTGCGGGTGAACGGCGGCGGGGCCGGGCCGGTCAGCCCGGAATGGATGATCCCCAAGGCGCTGTGGCTGAAGCGGCACCAGCCCGACCTTTGGGCGCGGGCCGCGATGTTGGGCTAGTACCAGGACTTCCTGACCCTGCGCCTTACCGGCCGCTGGGTGGGGTCGCTGAACAACGCTACGATGCGCTGGCACTATCAGACCGATCACGGCGGCTGGCCCGTCTCGATGCTTGACCGGCTGGGTCTGTCCGACCTGAAGGACCGCTGGCCGTCCGACCTTGTTGCGCCCGGTCAGGTGATCGGCCCGCTGACGGCCGACGCGGCCGGGCACCTGGGCCTGCGGGCAGGAACACCGGTGGTGCAGGGCGGGGCGGACGCGTTCATCGGGATGATCGGCCTGGGCGTGACGCAACCCGGGGACCTGGCACTGATCACCGGGTCGTCGCACCTGCAACTGGGCGTCGCCGCGCATCCGGTGCACGCACCGGGGGTCTGGGGCACCTACATGGACTGCGTCTATTCCGGTCGCCCGATCATCGAGGGGGGCCAGACGTCCACCGGGTCGGTCATCGCCTGGTTCAAGCGCAACTTTGCCGAGCACACCGACTTCGACACCCTGAACGCGCAGGCAGCAAGCCTGCCCCCGGGGGCCGAGGGACTGCTGGCCGTGGACCACTTCCAAGGCAACCGCACACCGCACACCGATGCACTGGCGCGCGGCGCGATCACCGGGTTGTCCCTGAAGCACACGCCCGCCCATGTGTACCGCGCGCTGGTGGAATCGATCTGCCTGGGCACACGGGCCATCGTCGAGGCGTTCGGCGGCGCGTTCACCGCGCGGCGGATCGTCGTCGCGGGCGGTGCCACGCGGTCGCCCTTCTGGCTGCAGGTCCATGCCGACACGCTGGGCCTGCCTCTGGAACTGACCGAGGAGACGGAAGCCCAGGCGCTGGGGTCGGCGATCCTGGCGGCCGTGGGCGCTGGGCACTTTGCCGACATCGACAGCGCCTGCGCGGCGATGGTGCGCACGGCCCGGCGGATCGAGCCGGACATGGCCGCCCACGCCGCCTATGCGCCGATCTATGCCCGCTATGTGGCGGCCTATCACGCCCTGAAGCCACTGCGAGCGACCGAATGACCGCCGTTTCCAACATCGCCGTTCCCAACTCGGGCGCACTGGCGCGCTACCGCATGATGCGCCGCATCCGCAGTTTCGAGGAGCGGGTGGGCGAGTTGTTCCTGAAGGGCGGCAGTGCCGGGTCGATGCTGCACCTGTCCATCGGCGAAGAGGCCGTCGTCGGCCTGACCGATGCGATGCGGGACGGCGACAGCTTCACGACGCACCACCGCGGTCATGGCGTGTTCCTCGGCCGCGGCGCCGACCCTGCCCGCATGATGGCAGAGATCGCCGGCAAGGAAGACGGGTACTGCCGGGGCAAGGGAGGATCGATGCACATCGCCGACCGGGCGCTCGGGCATCTGGGGGCCAACGCCATTGTCGGTGGCGGCATCCCGCACATCGTGGGCGCGGGGCTGACCTATCGCAACCGCGGCACCGGGCAGATCTCGGTCGCGTTCTTTGGCGACGGCGCGATGAGCCAGGGGATCCTGTACGAATCGATGAACATGGCCGCGCTCTGGCAGTTGCCGGTCATCTTCTGCTGCATCAACAACCAGTACGGCATGGGCACGCGGGTGGACCGGTCGGCCGGAAACCGCGACTTCCCGGCGCGGGCGGCGGCCTTTGGCCTGAACGCCGCGCGGTCCGACGGCGCGGATGTCGAGGCGGTGCATGACGCGGCCCGTACGCTGGTCGCCGATGCCCGCGCGGGGCGTCCGGGGTTCCTCGAGATCGACGCCTACCGCTTCTTCGGCCACGCGCGGATGGACAAGTCGCCCTATCGCACGCCCGAGGAAGAGGCCGAGGGTCGCCAGCGCGACCCGCTGGCCCGCGCCCGCGCGGGGCTTCTGGCGGACGGTGCAGCCGGGGGGGCCGAGCTTGACACCATCGACACCGCCGCCGGGGCCGAGATGGACCGCGCGCTGGATCACGCGCTGGCCACCCCTGCCCCCGCGCTGGCGACCATGTTCCAGGACGTCTACGCCCCCGGCACCCCGGCCCCGCGCCCGCAGGCCGACCGCCTGCGCGCCACCCTGTCCGAGGACGCCCGCGCATGACCGACACGACCTATCGCGAGGCGATCCGTCAGGCACTGATCGACGGGATGGAGGCGGATCCCGATGTCATCCTGCTTGGCGAAGAGGTGGGTCTGTATGGCGGCGCCTATGGCGTGACCAAGGGCCTGATCGACCTGTTCGGCGCGTCGCGCGTGATCGACACGCCGATTTCCGAATCCGCGATCATCGGGGCGGCCATCGGGGCTGCGATGACCGGCCTGCGCCCGGTGGCGGAACTGATGTATGTCGATTTCGCCGGCATGGCGATGGACCAGATCGCCAATCAGGCCGCAAAAAGCCGCTACATGTTCGGCGGCCAGATCGGCGTGCCGATGGTCCTGCGCACGCAAGGGGGCACGGGGCGCTCGGCGGCGGCCCAGCACAGCCAGAGCCTGGAAGCCTGGGTGCTGCATGTGCCCGGCCTGCGGCTGGTGATGCCCGGCACGGTGAACGACGCCTATCACCTGCTGCGCGAGGCGCTGCGCCAGCCAGACCCCGTCGTGGTGATCGAGCACAAGGGGCTATATACCCTGAAGGGCACGCTTGACGTGACCCACCCCGATGGGGCCTGGGGTCAGCCGGTCACCCGCCGCGCGGGGCGCGATCTGGTGATCCTGACCTACAGCCGGATGCTGCACGCAAGCCTGGCCGCCGCCGACCGCCTGGCGGCCCAGGGGGTCGAGGCCGAGGTGATCGACCTGCGCTGCCTGAACCCGATGGATGACGCCCCGCTGGTCGAGGCCGTCCGCCGCACCGGGCGCGCGATGGTGGTGACCGAGGCCGCGGTGACCGGGTCCGTTGCATCCGACATCGCGGCCCGCCTGGGCGAGACCTGTTTCGACTGGCTGGAAGAACCCATCCTGCGCGTTGGCGGCGAGGATATCCCGATCC
>DBBA01000288.1:0-298 GCA_002291955.1 Rhodobacteraceae bacterium UBA996
CCAGCCGTGCCGGCGGCGGCGTCGCCGCAAAGCCCGCGGCAATCGCCGCCGCCCGGGCATCGGGCGCGGTGTCGGCTGCCACGCCGCGCGCCACGGCGGCCAGGAACGCATCCGGCGCGGTCGCCCCGGCCCCGCCGGGCACCTGCGCCGCCGCGGCCTCGTAGCCGCGCGACATCAGCCGCAGCCGCCACGCCAGCCGCGCCGCCTCGCCCGTCAGCGGAACCTCGGCCAGTTCGGCCGCGAACAGGTCGGCGAACACCACCTCCAGATCGACCTCGGCCATCGCGTCCCACACCGG
>DBBA01000288.1:624-4181 GCA_002291955.1 Rhodobacteraceae bacterium UBA996
CGGCCATCGCGTCCCACACCGGGGCGAGCGTCGCCGCCACGTCCTCGGCATCCCGCGCCCCCAGCGCCCGGTCAAAGGCCTGGAACGCCGCCACCCGGTCCCACACGCCACCCGACGCGGCCGGCCGGCGCTCGGTGTACAGCCCCAGAAGCCGGTTCGGCGCGATGGCCCCGGCCGCCGCCAGCCGCTCGGCCGCCTCGACCTGCGCCTTCCAGCCGGCCGTCTGGCGCAGGTCGGCATGGGCAAAGGCCCGCGGCAGGGTCGTCGTCGGCACCGGCTCGCCGATGGCCTCGAACAGGCGGAATTCCAGCGGCGAGGGCCGCGCAGGCAGGGGCAGGGGCACCGCCCCGTCATCCAGCCCGTCGTCGATGAACCGCGTCAGCAGCGCATCCTCGGCCGCACTCAGCGCCCGCAGCGCCCGACCCGTCTCCAGCGTCAGCGCCGCGGCCGACCAGTCCCCCGCGCGCGCAAGACAAAAGATGCGCGCCGGGAACGTCGGCGACAGGTCCGGCGTGCGCTGCAGCAGCCGGCAGGCGCCCGCCTCGCGCCCGGTCAGAAGCCCCACGTCGAAGGCGCGGCGGAACAGCGCCGGATCCTCGGCCCCCGCACGGTCCAAGAGCGCCTGCGCCTCGTCCAGCGCGCCCAGCGTCAGCAGCGCATCCAGCCGCGCGATCAGCAGCCGCGACGGCTGGCCCGCATCGGCCGGAGGATCGACCTCGGCGATCAGGATGCGCGTGAACAGTTCCCGCAGCGCGGGCGTCAGCGTGCCCGCATCCACCGCCAGCCGCCCGGCGATGTCGACTGCCGATCCCGGCCCCCACAGGCCGCGCGGCAAGCCCGACACCGCGGGCGGCAACAGGCCCACCGCATCGGGCCGGGCCGCCGACAGGGGCGCCACGGTCACGTCCTCGGGCAGGGCGGACACGGCGATGTCGCCCGACGGGCCGGGGGTCGCCGGGGGCGCGGCCAGGCTCTCGGACAGCCAGTCGATGGCCGACAGGGGCGGTGCCCCGGCGACCGGCGCGTCCTCGGCCCGCGCCCCACCCGCCAGACCGCTGCCCAGCACGACCGCAACCAGCGCGGACGCAAGGGCGCTCACGGGGGCGCGTGCGGGCGCCCGCAGCCGCTGGCCTGGCCGCAAGTCCGCTGCAGGCGCGGCCTCAGTCGCCATTCAGCGTCACCGGCACGCGGACCTCGCCGGTCGCCGGGGTCATGTCGCCCAGATAGGCATACCCCACGACACCAAGGCCTCCGATCACCGCCAGCACGGCCAGAACCTTCAGGATCCGGATCATCCGGTTGCCTCTCGTTGCCCCTTGCCTCGGGCGCCGCCTCTCGGGGGGCGGCTGCCACCGGTTCCTATATGGCATTTCCCGCGACTTCACGCCATGCAGGACCGGCGGCACCCGTCCGCACAGGCTTGTGAGCGAAGGACCGCCGAGACGTGGCCGCCACCTTGCGAAAGACCGTCGTCCTCGTCGGCATGATGGGGTCGGGCAAGACCGCGGTCGGCACGGCGGTCGCCCGGCGGCTTGGCGTGCCGTTCCTCGATTCGGACGCCGAGATCGTGAAGGCCGCGCAGATGGAGATCGCCGATATCTTCGCCCGCGACGGCGAAGCGTTCTTCCGCGCCCGCGAATCCGAGGTGCTGGCGCGGCTCCTGCGCCAGGACCGCAAGGGGATCCTCTCCACCGGCGGCGGCGCCTTCATGGCCGAGCGCAACCGCACCGTCATCGCAAGGTTCGGCGTGTCGGTCTGGCTCAAGGCGGACCTCGCGCTCCTGTGGAACCGGGTCCGCCACAAGGACACCCGCCCGCTCCTGCGCACGCCCGATCCCAAGGCGACGCTGGCCGCGCTCGCCGCCACACGGGAACCGGTCTATGCGCTGGCCGACCTGACGGTCGAGGCGCGGCCCGAGTATTCCGTGGACGACATGGCCGCCCGGGTGATCGAGACGCTCGCCACCCGCCCCGACGTGCTGGAGACCTGACCCATGACCGACCCCCGGACGATCCGCGTGAACCTGGGCGAGCGGAGCTATGACGTGGTCGTCGGCGCGGGGCTTCTCGCCGACGCCGCCCGCCACATCGCGCTCATGCTCGCGCGCCCACGCGTGGCCGTGGTGACGGACGCGACCGTGGCCGCTCTGCACCTGCCCGCCTTCCGCGCGGCGATGGAGGCGGCGGGGATCGCCGTCACCGCGCAGGTGTTGCCGCCGGGCGAGGCGACCAAGGGCTGGGAGGGGCTGTCCCGCGCGGTCGACGGCCTGCTCGCCGACCGGGTGGAACGGCGCGACATGGTGGTGGCGCTCGGGGGCGGCGTGATCGGCGACCTCGCGGGCTTTGCCGCGGCCATCCTGCGCCGCGGCGTGCGCTTCGTGCAGGTGCCGACCACGCTTCTGGCGCAGGTGGACAGTTCGGTCGGCGGCAAGACCGGCATCAACTCGGTCCACGGCAAGAACCTGGTGGGCGCGTTCCACCAGCCCGCGCTGGTGCTGGCCGACATCGGTCTCCTCGACACGCTCCCCGCGCGCGAATTCCTGGCCGGGTATGGCGAGGTGGTGAAATACGGACTTCTCGGCGATGCCGGGTTCTTCGACTGGCTTGAACGGCACGCACCCGCGATGGCCGCGGGCGACCGCGACCTGCGCGCGCAGGCCGTGGCGCAGTCAGTCGCGATGAAGGCCGCCATCGTCGAACGGGACGAGACCGAACAGGGCGACCGCGCGCTCCTGAACCTCGGCCACACCTTCGCCCACGCGCTGGAAACGGCGACGGGGTATTCCGACCGGCTCCTGCACGGCGAGGCCGTGGCGATCGGCTGCGCCCTGGCGTTCGACCTGTCCGCGCGCCTGGGCCTGTGCAGCCAGGAGGACCCGAGCCGCGTGCGCGCGCACCTGGCCCGCCTCGGCCTGCGCCGCGATCTGGCCGACATCCCCGGCGACCTTCCGGGGCCGGACGCGCTGATGGCGCTGATGGCGCAGGACAAGAAGGTGATCGACGGCCGGTTGCGCTTCATCCTCGCGCGCGGGATCGGGCAGGCCTTCGTGGCCGACGGGGTGGACGGGTCGGTGGTCGCGGCGCTGCTGACCGAACGCCTGGTGCACCGGGGCTGACGCCCTGGACGGGTGTTGCGGCCGGACGGGGGGCTGTCTGCCCCCCGCGGGCCTGTCGGCCCTCCCCCCGAGGATACTTGGAACAGGATGAAGGGGCCGGCTGTCCGTCCTTCATCCTGTCGAAAATATCCTCGGGGGGGCGGCGAAGCCGCGTCGGGGGGCAGACAGCCCCCCGTCCGGCCTCAGTCCTCGGCGGCCACGGTCTCGATCCGGGCGCCGGTTTCCAGCGTGCGGTGCACCGGGCAGCGGTCGGCGATCTCCATCAGTCGCGCGCGTTCGTCGGCCGTCAGCTCGCCCATGATCCGCACCACGCGCCGGAAGACGTCGATCCGCGCCTCCCCGGTGCCCGCGTCGGCGGCGTGTTCCTTGCCATGCGTCACCTCGACCGCGACATGGGCAAGCTTCAGGCCCTTCTTGCGCGCATAAAGCCGCAACGTCATCG
>DBBA01000344.1:0-1705 GCA_002291955.1 Rhodobacteraceae bacterium UBA996
GCGTCGATCAGGCCGGTCAGCTCGGCCTGCCGCTGGGCATCGCGCAGGCGCAGGTGCACCGGATCAGGGGGAAGCGATTCGGCCAGTGCGGCCGGCAGGAACACCGCCGACCCGAAGACCTGGGCCGAGGTTTCGAACCCGTGCATGGTGCCGGCCGGGATCCACACGGCATTGTGCGCCCCATACCCCTGGGTCACGCCGGCGGCGGTTATCCGGCCCTGTCCGCGGGTGAACCACAGAAGCACTGGCTGCGCATAGCTGCGCATCGCCTCGGTCCGCCAGCGCCCGCCCTGCGCGAGGCGCGCGATCGGCACGACCCGGCACAGGTCCTCTGGCGCGATCACAATCTTCTGCAGCGACATTCCCATCCCCATGACCGCCACGTTAGCGCCCGTGCGGGGACGTGTGAAGCCCGAACTCGCCCCTAGGATGTGCCCGCCCCGGGAACGTGAACGGGCGTCCAGTCCGCCATTCTGGCGCGAAACCATGTTCGTTGCCGCTTGGCATACTGACGTGTCGAAATGATGGCGCTGGTCCTCGCCTCGTCCAGTCCGAGACGGCCCTGAAGGTGGGCCCGGAGCTCCTTCGCCCCGATGGCGCGCGCCCACGGCCGTGACGCGTCCCAGATGGAAAGGTTCGTCTGCACTTCCTCCAACGCTCCCGCGGCCAGCATCGCATCGAAGCGGTCGGCGATCCGCCGCGCCAGGACGTCTGGCGGGACCTCGAGCCGCAAGGCCTGGGCGTCTTCCCGCGGGATCAGGGGCCGACCCCGGTCGCGCTGCCAGTCTGCAAGACCTCGCCCGGTCGCCTTCAGGACCTCCCAGGCGCGCTGCACGCGCGCCGGATTGCGGGTATCGATCCGCGCGGCCGTCGCCACGTCGAGTTCGGTGACAAGCGCCGCGGCCCCGTCGCGGCGGACCCGCGCATCGGCCTCGTCCCGGAGTTCCGGCGGAACCGGCGGGATCGCCGACAGTCCCTCGGTCAGCGCGGAAAGATACAGCCCTGTGCCGCCGACGATGATCGGACGGTCTGCGCGTTGCAGGACCGTTTCCACGTCAGCCAGCCAATGCCCGACGGAATAGGGCGCGTCAGGACCGACATGGCCGTACAGGGCGTGCGGGGCGCGGGCCAGGTCCCCCGGGGATGGCCGTGCCGTCAGCACACGCCAGCAGCCATAGACCTGAAGCGCGTCGGCGTTGAGGATGACGCCGCCGCCCTGTTCGGCGATGGCCAGCGCAAGCGCCGACTTGCCGCTGGCCGTGGGACCTGCGATCAGCACCGGCCGGTCCCGGGCGAGCCCTGCGACGACCTCGTCCATGCCGCGCATGAGCCTGCCTTTCTGCATTGAACCATCGCGGGTTTTCCGACAGTTTGCGGCCCGACCGCAACCCCAGCAACGGCAACACCGGGAGGACCCCATGCAGGACGCCCATCCCCGCGACCGAGACTCCGCGCGCGACGCAGGCCCTGTCGTCACCTACCGCCGCGTGATGCTGAAGATCTCGGGCGAGGCGCTGATGGGCGACCAGGGCTATGGCCTGCACCCGCCCACGGTGCGGCGCATCGCCGAAGAGGTGAAGCGGGTGCACGACCTGGGCGTTGAGATCTGCATGGTGATCGGCGGCGGCAACATCTTCCGCGGCCTCGCGGGGTCGGCCCAGGGAATGGAGCGGACGACTGCCGACTACATGGGGATGCTGGCGAC
>DBBA01000344.1:2108-48246 GCA_002291955.1 Rhodobacteraceae bacterium UBA996
GTGATCTCGGCCATCCCGATGGATCAGGTCTGCGAGCCCTACATCCGCCGCCGGGCCGTGCGCCACCTCGAGAAGAAGCGGGTCTGCATCTTTGCCGCGGGCACTGGCAACCCCTACTTCACCACCGACACGGCCGCGACGCTGCGCGCGAACGAGATGGCCTGCCAGGCGATCTTCAAGGGCACCAAGGTGGACGGCGTCTACGACAAGGACCCCAAGAAGCACGCGGATGCCCGGCGCTACGACCGGGTGAGCTACGACGAGGTCCTGCAGAAGAACCTTGGGGTCATGGACGCCTCGGCGATCGCGCTGGCGCGGGACAACAACCTGCCGATCATCGTGTTCTCGCTGGACGAACCCGGTGGCTTCCGGGGCATCCTTGCGGGGCAGGGGACCTATACAATCGTTCACGGCTAGGACTATAGATCGCCCCGCCGCGGCCCGATTGTCGCCACAGACGACGGCGATCAGGGGGCACGGTTCGCGAAGAAGAAACCGCAAGAGGCTAGACGCATGGCCGACGACGATCTGGACATCGACATTGACGGGATTGCGCGCCGGATGGACGGGGCGATGGCTGCGCTGAAGAACGAATTTCTCAGCCTGCGCACCGGCCGCGCGTCCGCGTCGATGCTGGAACCGGTCCAGGTGGACGCCTATGGCGCGATGACGCCGATCAACCAGCTTGGCACGGTGAACGTTCCCGAACCGCGCATGATCACGCTGAACATCTGGGACAAGTCGCTGGTCAGCCGCGTGGAAAAGGCGCTGCGCGACAGTGGTCTGGGGATCAACCCGGTGGTGGACGGCACGATCATCCGGCTGCCGATCCCAGAATTGAACGAGGAGCGGCGGCGCGAACTGACGCGGGTCGCCGCGCAGTATGCCGAAAGCGCGCGGGTGGCGATCCGCAACGTACGCCGCGACGGCATGGACATGGTCAAGAAGGCCAAGGCGGCCGGCATGGGCGAGGATGACCAGAAGCTCTGGTCGGACGAGATCCAGGCGCTGACCGACAAGCACATCGCCGCGGTGGACCGCGCGCTGGACGCGAAGCAGGCAGAAATCATGCAGGTCTGACAGACCTGCTGCAGGACAAGGGGCCGGAAATGCCGAACGATGCGGGCCGCGGCCCGTCCCATGTGGCGGTCATCATGGACGGCAACGGCCGTTGGGCCCAGGCGCGCGGCAAGCCGCGGCTGTTTGGCCATCAGGCAGGCGCCCGCCGGGTGCGCGAGATCGTTGCGGCCTGCCCCGGAAACGGGGTCAAGTATCTGACGATCTTTGCCTTCTCGACCGAGAACTGGAAGCGCACCCAGGCCGAGGTGTCGGGCCTGATGTCGCTCTTCCGCCGCTACATCTTGCGCGAGACCGAGGCGCTGGTGCGCGACGGCGTGCGGGTGCGCTTCATCGGCGACCGGGTGCGGCTGGACCGCGCGCTGGTGCGGATGATGGATGAGCTGGAGCGGCTGACGGCCGGCAACGACCTGGTGCACCTGACCATCGCCCTCAACTACGGTGGCCGGGACGAGGTCGCGCGCGCCACGCAGCGCCTGGCGCGCGAGGTGGCCGCCGGTCGGCTGGACCCCGAGACGGTGGACGAGCAGACGCTGGCGCGGTTTCTCGACACCTGTGTGCTGCCCGATCCTGACCTGGTCATCCGGACCAGCGGCGAGGCGCGGATATCGAACTTCCTGCTCTGGCAGTCGGCCTATGCCGAATACGAATTCGTCGATACGCTCTGGCCCGACTTCACGGCCGACCGCTTTGCGGCCGTGCTTGCCAACTATGGTCGGCGCGAGCGGCGCTTCGGCGCCGTGCTTGGGTGAGGGCATCGGCAGGGCAGTCAACGGATGACGGAACCCCGATGACCAGCCCTTCGCCCGGCAAGTGGATCGATCTTCGCGCGCGGCTGGTCTCGGGCGCGGGGATGGTGGCACTTGGTGTCGCGCTCATGCTCGCGGGGGGGGCCTGGTTCGCGGGGCTGGCCGCGGTCGCGGCGGGCCTGATGGTCTGGGAGCTTGCGCGGATGTCGGCGCTGCCCGGAACGGCGCCCGCCGTGCCGGTCGGACTTGCCGGCGGGGCGGCCGTGGTTGCCGCGACGCTGTCGCCGCTCGCGGCGGGCGCGGCCATCGTGCTGGTGGCCAGTGGCATCCTGACGCTGGTCATGCCGGCCAGGCGTCCGTTGTTCGGGGCCTTTGCGCTGGCAATCCTTGTGGCCGCGTGGAGCCTGGTGGAATTCCGCGCCCTGTTCGGCACGGTCTGGCTGTTCTGGCTGGTCATCGTGGTCGTCGTGACCGATGTCCTGGGCTACTTCGGCGGCCGGATGATCGGGGGGGCGAAGTTCTGGCCCTCGGTGAGCCCGAAGAAGACGTGGGCCGGGATCGTCGCGGGCTGGGCGGGCGCGGGCGCCGTGGGGGCCGTGTTCCTGACCTTCACGCGCGCGGGCGGCGACCTGATCTGGATCTCGATGCTGACAGCCTTTGCAAGCCAGCTGGGCGACATCGCCGAAAGTGCCCTGAAGCGGCACGTCGGCGTCAAGGATTCCTCGTCGCTGATCCCGGGCCATGGTGGCCTGATGGACCGGTTCGACGGTCTGATCGGGGCCACGCTGTTCATGATGCTGACGGCCTTGATCGTGGACGTCCCCGAGGTCAAGTTCTGACCCATGCGGCGCGTGTCGATCTTTGGGGCCACAGGGTCCATCGGGCAGTCCACCATCGACCTGATCGCGCGTGCGCCCGACCGGTTCGCCGTGGTGGCGCTGACCGGCGGGCAGAACGTGGCACAACTGGCGGTGGACGCCCGCCGCCTGCGGGCCGAGGTCGCGGTGACGGCGGACCCGGCGCGGCTGCCCGAGTTGCGCGAGAGGCTGGCGGGGTCGGGCGTGCAGGCGGCCGCGGGGGCGGACGCGATCCTCGAGGCCGCGCATCGCCCGGCCGACTGGGTGATGTCGGCCATCGTCGGTGCGGCGGGCCTGGCCCCGGGGCTGGCGGCGCTGGAACAGGGCGCGACACTGGCGCTTGCGAACAAGGAAAGCATGGTCTGCGCGGGGCCCCTCGTCATGGCCACCGCCGCGCGGCACGGCGCGACGATCCTGCCGGTGGACAGCGAACATTCCGCCGTGTTCCAGGCGATGGCGGGCGAGGACCGGGCAGCGGTCGAGCGGGTGATCCTGACGGCCTCGGGGGGGGCGTTCCGCGACTGGCCGGTCGAGCGTCTGGCGACCGCCACGCCGGCGCAGGCCTCCACCCACCCGAACTGGGCGATGGGCCAGCGCATCACCATCGACAGTGCGAGCCTGTTCAACAAGGCGCTGGAACTGATTGAAGCGAAGGAATTCTTCGCCCTGTCCCCGGATCAGGTCCAGGTCCTGATCCACCCGGAATCGCTGGTCCATGCGCTGGTCGGCTTCCGCGACGGGGCGCTGATGGCGCACATGGGCGTGCCCGACATGCGCCACGCCATCGGCTATGCGCTGAACTGGCCCGACCGGCGCGATCTGCCCGTCGGGCAGCTGGACCTGGCGGCCGCGGGTCGCCTGACCTTCCGTCCGCCGGACGAGGCGCGCCACCCGGCGCTGCGTCTGGCGCGCGAGGTGATGGCCGCGGGCGGACTGACGGGTGCTGCCTTCATAGCCGCCAAGGACCGGGCGCTGGATGCGTTCCTGGCGGGGCGGATCGGCTTCACCGACATGGCCGTGGTCGTCGAGGACACGCTTGCGGCCCTTTCGCCGCACCGCCTTGAGGCTGCCACGATCACCCTTGAAGCGGTCCGTCAGGCGGACCATCTGGCGTCCGAGCATGCCGGACAGGCCATCGCGCGCCGCCGCGCCATGGCGGACTGACAGGGAAGCGTGGACGCAGTGGATCTGATCGGGCTCATCCCGCAGTTCGGGAACCTTCTCTACACCGTCGCGGCCTTTGTCGTCGCGCTGTCGGTCATCGTCGCGGTGCACGAGTATGGCCACTACATCGTCGGCCGCTGGTGTGGCATCCATGCCGAGGTATTCAGCCTTGGCTTCGGGCCGGTGCTGGCCAGCCGTGTGGACCGTCGCGGCACGCGCTGGCAGATCGCGGCGCTGCCGTTCGGGGGCTACGTCAAGTTTTTGGGCGATGCGTCGGCGGTGTCGGACAAGGCCGATGCCGAGACGTTCGGGAAACTGTCCGACGCCGACCGTCGCCGGACGATGCACGGCGCGCCCCTGTGGGCGCGGGCGGCAACGGTGGCGGCGGGGCCGGTGTTCAACTTCATCCTGTCCCTGATCGTGTTCGGGGCGGTCATCCTGTGGCGCGGCGTGGCGGCGGAACCGTTGACCATCGCGTCGGTCGCGGACCTGCCCGCCGAGGTGCAGGAACTGCGGGCCGGTGACACGGTGGTCGGGCTTGCCGACCGGCCCGTGGGGACGCTCGAGGAACTCTACGCCGCGGCCGAGGCTCTGCCGCCCGCGGCATCGCTGGACTGGACCGTGGTCCGCGACGGGCAGGAGCTGGTCGTCCATGCGCCCTGGCCGACGCCGCCGCTGGTGGGGGGGGTCAATCCCGATTCGGCGGCAGCCGACGCGGGCGTGCAGGAGGGCGACGCGATCCTGGCCGTGGATGGCCAGCCTGTCGGCAGCTTCAACATGTTGCGCGATGTGGTGGGCCAGTCCGACGGGCAGCCCCTGACGCTGACCGTCTGGCGCTCAGGCCAGACGCTGGACCTGCAGATGACACCGCGTCGTGTCGATCTTCCGCTCGAGGACGGCGGGTTCGAGACGCGCTGGCTGATCGGGGTGACCGGCGGACTGCTGTTCGAGCCCGTCTCGGTGACGCCCGGCCTCGGGACCGCCGTGACCATGGCGGGCGAGCAGATCGCGATGATCGTGCGCTCGTCGATCTCTGGGCTGTATCACATGGCGGTCGGGGCGATCTCGACCTGCAACATGTCGGGTCCCATCGGCATCGCGGAAACCTCGGGTTCGGCTGCGGCGCAAGGCTGGATGGCCTTCATCTGGTTCATCGCCGTCCTGTCCACCGCCGTCGGCCTTCTGAACCTGTTCCCGATCCCGATTCTCGACGGCGGGCACCTTGTCTTCCACGCGTGGGAGGCCGTGACGGGCAAGCCGCCCTCGGATCGTGCGCTGAACGTGCTGATGACCGTGGGTCTGGCATTGATCGGGACGCTGATGGTCTTTGCGCTGGGCAACGACATTCTTTGCCCCTGACGGCGGGTCGGACCGACGCCTGTCCCACGTTTACCATTCTGCAACGTTCGCCTGTGCTTGCCCCAAAGCTGCCACATTGAGTGGCTATTTCGGACGGGTGTTTCAGGAGGCACAGGCATGAGCACGCTGCAGCAAGGCTACCGGGGCGTGACCCTGATCCTGACCCTTAACTGGGACCGCATCCAGTCCGCGGCGTTCCTTGTGGGCGCCCTGCTGTTCGGCACCTGGCTCGGGTCGCTCTGACGTCCACGTGTGGCGGGCCGGTTTGGCCTGTCTGCCTTTGACAACCCCATCCGCGGCCGGTAATCCCGGACAAAACACAAGTTGCGGTGGGGACGGATGGCTGGCACGCAAGACGCCCGTGGCGGAAACGGACGCACCCTGACGCGTCTGCTCAGGTCAGCTGCACTCGTTGGTCTTCTGGCGTCGGCACCGGGCATGGCTGTCGCACAGGACTTCTCGTTCTCGACAGTGCGCGTCGAGGGCACCCAGCGCATCGAGCCCGGCACCGTAGCCTCGCTGGCGGCCATCGAACGGGGCCAGGCCCTGACCGCAGGCGAGGTCAACGCGGCGCTCCAGCGCGTCCAGAACTCGGGCCTGTTCGAAACGGTCGAATTCATTCCGCAGGGAGGCACCCTGCTGATCCGCGTGGTCGAATACCCCACGATCAACCGCATCAACATCGAGGGCAACCGGCGGCTCGACGACGACCGTCTGCTGCCCGTCCTGCAGTCGCAGTCGCGGCGGGTCTACAGCCCTGCCACGGCCGAGGCCGATGCGCGCCGTCTGGCCGAGGTCTATGGCGCGGGCGGGCGGCTGGCGGCGACCGTGACGCCGCGGATCATCCGCCAGCCCGACAACCGCGTGGACCTGGTGTTCGAAGTGACCGAGGGGCGTGTCGTCGAGAACGAGCGTATCGCGTTCGTCGGCAACCAGGCCTTTTCGGACCGCCGCCTGCGCGGCGTCATCGACACCAAGCAAGCCGGTTTCCTGCGCCAGCTGATCCAGCGCGACACGCTGGTGCCGGAACGCCTGGCCTTCGACCGCCAGCTTCTGACCGACTTCTACCGGTCGCGCGGTTACGTCGATTTCGAGGTGGTGGACATCACGTCCGAGGTCACCCGGGAACGCGACGGCAACATCCTGACCGTCCAGGTGCGCGAGGGGCAGCAGTACCGGTTCGGCACCGTGACGGCGGCATCCGAAGTGCCGGGACTGGACGCGGCACCGTTCGGACGGTCCATCCGCGCCCGCACCGGCCGCACCTACACGCCGGAAGCCCTGGACGAGACCATCGCCCGGATGGAGACCGAGGCCAGTCGCCAGGGGTTCGACTTTGTCCGCGTGGACCCCCGCATCACGCGCAATCCTGCCGATGGCACCATCGACGTGGCCTTCACGCTGGTTCGTGGCCAGCGCGTGTTCGTCGAACGCATCGACATTTCGGGCAACCAGACCACCCTCGACCGGGTTGTGCGGCGCCAGTTCACCAGCGTGGAAGGCGATCCGTTC
This sequence comes from Rhodobacteraceae bacterium UBA996, assembly GCA_002291955.1. Lineage (GTDB taxonomy): Bacteria > Pseudomonadota > Alphaproteobacteria > Rhodobacterales > Rhodobacteraceae > UBA996. Next base: position 8,827 of record DBBA01000344.1, read on the forward strand.
AATCCGCGCGAGATCCGCGAAAGCGCGGCCCGTATCCGGGCGCTGGGGTTCTTCTCGAATGCCCAGGTCGATTCGCGCCCCGGGTCGTCCCCCGACCAGGTGATCGTGGACGTGAACCTCGAGGAACAGCCCACGGGTGCGTTCTCGTTCGGCGTCAGCTTCGCGCGCCAGTCCGGCGCGGCCTTTGCCGTGAGCTTCTCGGAACGCAACTTCCTCGGGCGCGGTCAGACCCTGCGCCTCGACGTGACGACGGGCGTGGACAACGCCGAAGCCTCGGTGACGTTCGTCGAACCCTCGCTCCTGGGTCGCGACCTGGAGTTCCGGTTCGACGGGTCCTACCGCGAGACGACCGACTCGGAGTTCGTGCCCTACGACACGTCGCGCATCAACATCGAGCCGTCGCTGGCCTTTCCGGTCGGCGAGAACAGCCGTCTCTCCCTCAGCGCCTTTGTCCGCAGCGATTCGATCAAGGGGATCGAACCCGATGCCTCGGCCATCATCGCGGCCGACGAGGGCGATGTCCTGACGTTCGGCCTTGGCTACACCTACACCTTCGATACGCGGCGCTCGGGCTTCGACCCCAATTCCGGCGTGCTCGTCCGCTTCGGGCAACAATTCGCGGCAGGCGACACGTCCTATGTCCGCACGTCCGCCCTGGCCTCGGCCGAGACCCGCGTGCTGGGCGACGAGGTGACCCTGCGCGCGACGCTGGAAGGGGGCGCCGTGAACATGCTCGACGGGGACAGCCGGATCACGGACCGTTTCTTCCCCTCCTCCAGCACCTTCCGCGGCTTCGATCGCCGCGGCGTCGGTCCGCGCGACCTGGCCACGGGCGATGCGCTGGGCGGCAACTACTTTGCCGTCGCGCGGCTTGAGGCGGACTTTCCGCTGGGGATCCCCGAGGAATACGGCATCTCGGGCGGGGTGTTCTATGATATCGGCAGCGTCTGGGGGCTGGACAACACCGATGGGGGCATTGCCGGTGGCAGCCCGGTGGATGACAGCCTGCTGACCCGGCAGGTGGTCGGGGTGTCGCTGTTCTGGACAACCCCGCTCGGCCCCTTGCGCTTCAACTTCACCCGGGCGCTGGAACTGGAAGACTACGACAACGAACAGACTTTCGACTTCACGATCTCGACGCGGTTCTGAGGTCATGCGGACCATTGCGCTGGCTGTCGGCATCGTGCTGTCGGCCGGTGCAGTCACGGCGCAGGACACACCCGCGTTCGAAACGTTCGAGGTCCCCTCGCCCATCCTGACGATCGACCAGGACCGCGTCTATGCGGCCTCGGCCTTTGGCCGTCGCGTTGCGCGCGATATCGAAGTGCGCGCGGCGGACCTGGCGGCCCAGAACCGCCGGATCGAGGCCGAACTGGAAGCCGAGGAGCGCGCCCTGACCGAAGCCCGTGCCACCCTGCCGTCCGAGGAGTTCCGAGCCCGTGCGGATGCCTTCGACACGCGCGTGGTCGCGATCCGGGCCGAACAGGACGCCAAGGCCCGCGCGCTGGGCACCTTGCGCGACACGGCGCGCGAGGCGTTCTGGCGCGACAGTCTGCCGGCGCTCAGCCAGATCCTGACCGAGCGTGGTGCGGTGGCGATCCTGGATCGGCGGGTCGTGTTCCTGGCAGCCAATGCGATCGACATCACGGATGATGCCGTCGCGCGGATCGACGGCGTGCTGGGCGAAGGGCCCGGGCTCGACGCCCTGGCCCCGCGGGGCACCGGCGCCGATGACGGAGGCACGCCCTAGTCACACCGGGCGGGCGCGCGCTTGTGGTGCGACGCCCGCGTTGCTAGGGAGCGCCCGACACGGGCCATGTGGGACGAGCCAGGGGTGACGCGATGACCGAGCTGCAGACCGCCGACATCGACCTGATCCAGCGCATCATCCCGCACCGCTATCCGTTCCTGATGGTGGACCGGGTCGTGGACATCGTTCCGGGGACATCCGCGACCGGCATCAAGAACGTCACCTTCAACGAGCCGCATTTCCAGGGGCACTTCCCGGGCATGCCGGTGATGCCCGGAGTGCTGATCGTCGAAGCGATGGCCCAGACCGCGGCCGTGATGGTTGGCGTCAGCCAGGGCCTGGCCGACAAGGGGATGGGTGTGTTCTTCATGGGCCTCGATGCCGTGAAGTTCCGCCGCAAGGTGGCGCCCGGCGACGTGCTGCACCTGAAGGTCACGACGCTGCGCGGCGGCGGCAAGGTCTGGCGGTTCGCCGGGAAGGCCGAAGTCGACGGGCAACTGGCAGCCGAGGCCGAGTTCACCGCGATGATGGACAAACCCAAGGGCGCGGCATGAGCGTGCATCCCACGGCCCGTGTTCATCCGCTTGCGGCGGTGGACCCCGCGGCGACGGTCGGCGAGGGTTGCGAGATCGGTCCCTTTGCCGTGATCGGACCCGAGGTGACCCTGGGTGCGCGCGTCACGGTCAAGTCGCACGCTGTCGTCACCGGCTGGACCGATGTGGGCGACGACTGCACCGTCTTTCCGTTCGCCGTGCTGGGCGAGGTTCCGCAGGACCTGAAGTTCAGGGGCGAGCGCACCCGGCTGACGATCGGCGCCCGCACCCGCATCCGCGAGCACGCGACGCTCAACACTGGCACCGAGGGCGGGGGGGGGCTGACATCGGTCGGCGAGGATTGCCTGATCATGGCGGGCGCCCATTTGGCCCATGACTGCCGGGTGGGCAACCGGGTGATCCTGGTGAACAACTCGGCGCTTGCCGGCCATTGCGTGGTCGAGGATGACGTGATCCTTGGCGGTCTGTCCGGTGTGCACCAGTGGGTCCGCATCGGCCGCGGCGCGATCATCGGGGCCGTCACCATGGTGACGAACGATGTCATCCCCTATGGCCTGGTGCAGGCGCCAAGGGGGCAGCTCGACGGGCTGAACCTGGTGGGGCTGAAGCGCCGCGGTGTGCCCCGGGCGGACATCACTGCGCTACGGGCCGCCTACCAGATGCTGGCGCAAGGCGATGGCGCGTTCCTTGACCGGGCGCGGCGCCTGGGCGAGGAGACCGACAGTCCTTACGTGCGCGAGATCGTGGATTTCGTGCTGGGCGCGTCGGACCGGTCGTTCCTGACACCGCATCAGGGGGGCTGAATGCTCGCCATCTTCGCCGGGACAGGGGTGCTGCCCGGCCTTCTGCGCGCGGCGCGGCCCGATGCGCTGGTGTGCGAGATGCAGGGGCAGCCGTCGGCGCTGACCGGACCGGGCGTGCTGGCGTGGCGGGTCGAGACGCTGGGCACGTTCCTGGCGGACCTGCGCGACCGCGGCGTGACCGAGGTCTGCCTGGCCGGGGGCATCCGGCGCCCGTCCCTCGACTTGGCCGCGGTCAATGCCGCCACGCGACCGATCCTGGCGCGGCTGGCGGGCGCGCTTGTCGCGGGGGATGACGCGGCCCTGAGGGCGGTCATGGGTGTGCTGGAGGAGGCAGGGTTTGCCGTGCGGGCCGCGCAGGACATCCGGCCCGACCTTCTCCCGCCGGCTGGTGTTCCGACCCTCGCGAAGCCTGCACCGGGTGTGGCGGCGGATGCCGACCGCGGGCTGGCCGTGATCGCGGCCATGGGGGCCGCGGACGTGGGGCAGGCCTGTGTGGTCCGCGCCGGTCAGGTGATGGCGGTCGAGGCCGCACCCGGAACCGACTGGATGCTGGCGTCCCTGTCGCCTGCGCCAGTGGCCGCGCGACCCGGTGATCCGCTGACCTGGGCCGCCGATGCGGCGGGCGAGGTCATCGACACCTGGGCCGACTGGCTGACCGGACCCGATGCCCCCCGTCCCGCAGCGCCCGTGCCCCCCGCGCAGGCCATCGCCGCGGGCGGGGTGCTGGTGAAGGCACCGAAGCCCGCGCAGGATCGTCGCGCCGACTTGCCCGCCATCGGCCCCGGCACCGTCGCGGGTGCCGCGCGGGCCGGTCTTGCGGGCATCGTCGTCGCGGCAGGCGGGGTGATGGTGCTGGACCTGCCCGCGACCGTGGCGGCCAGCGACCGGGCCGGGCTTTTCCTGTGGGTACGGGCCTGAGGGGGCGCGGGTGAAGCTGTACCTCATCGCGGGCGAACCCTCGGGCGACCGGTTGGGGGGCGCGCTGATGGCAGGGTTGCGGGAATTGTCCCCCGCGGTGCAGGTCGTGGGCATCGGCGGGCCGCGGATGGCCGAACAGGGGCTGTCCAGCCGCGTGCCGATCGACGAGCTGACCGTGATGGGTCTGGCCGAGATCCTGCCGAAGTATCGTAGCCTGATGCGGCACATCGACAATACCGCGCAGGATGTCCTGCACGAGGCGCCCGCCGCGCTGGTGACCATCGACCTGCCCGAGTTCGGCCTGCGTGTCGCTTCGCGCGTGCGGGCGGCGAACCCCGGCATCCGCACGATCCATTACGTCGCGCCCTCGGTCTGGGCCTGGCGACCGGGACGCGCGGCGAAGATGGCCCGCCACATCGACCATGTGCTGGCGCTCTTGCCGTTCGAGCCGCCCTGGATGACCGCCGCGGGGATGGGCTGCGATTTCGTCGGCCACCCCGTGGTCGCGGAACCCGTGGCGACGCCCGCCGATGCCGCCGCCTTCCGTGCCGCGCATGGCATCGACGGGGGGCCGATGGTCGTCGTCCTGCCGGGGTCGCGCGTGGGCGAGGTGCGGCGCCTGTTGCCCGTTTTCGGGCCTGCGTTGCAGGCCCTTGCCGCGCGCCACCCCGGTCTGCGCGTCGTGGTCCCGCTGGCCGCGCCCGTGGCAGACACGGTGACCGCCGCCGCCCGCGACTGGCCAGGCCGCCCCGTGCTGCTCGACCCGCGCCACCAGCCGCCCGAGGTCACCGAGACGGCCAAGCGCGCAGCCTTTGCCGGTGCCGATGCCGCACTTGCGGCCTCGGGCACGGTGTCGCTCGAACTCGCGGCCCAGGGCTGCCCGACGGTCGTCGCCTATGACTTCGCGCCGCTGACGTGGTTCCTGATGAAGCGGATGGTGCGTGTGGACACGGTCACGCTGGTGAATCTGGTCAGCGAGACGCGGACGGTGCCGGAATACCTTGGCCCCGACTGCCGCCCCGGTCCTGTCGCCGACGCGCTGTGCCGCCTGCTGACCGACCCAGCTGCCCATGCGGCACAGAAGGCCGCGATGGCCACCACCATGCAGCGGCTGGGGCAAGGCGACGATCACCCTGGCCTGCGCGCCGCGCGGGCAGTGCTGCGGGTTGCTTCAGGCGGGCAGGTGCCGCGTTAGGAACGCCTGCCACGCGTTCCGCATCGCGGGCGTCTCGGCATGGCCACCCCCGGCCTCGCGGTACTCTGCGAACGGCTCTGCGCCATACGCTGCCCGCGCCTTGGCCAGGGCAGGTTCCGTCGCGTGCGGCGGGGTCAGCAGGTCGGCATCGCCCCAGCCCACGAACTGTGGCCGGGGTGCGACCAGACCCGCGATGGTCCCGGCCGATGCCAGCGCGACCAGTCCCGGGACCGTCATGTAGGGCCCATGCAGGTCATGCGCGCCGGTGGCGATCAGCGTGCCCAGATCGGCGAAACAGCACAGCTGGATCAGGCAGGCCACGCGGTCGTCCACGGCTGCCAGCCAGTAGCCCAGCGTTGCGCCCATCGACAGTCCCCACACGCCCGCCCGCCCGTCGCACCAGTCCTGCGCCAAGGCCCAGGTCAGAGCCGCGTGACACTCGCCCAGCATCTGCCCAGCAAGGCTTCGCCCCTGCCAGAGTGCCGCCTTTGCGGCAGGACCTTCCAGCGTGCCTGCACGGTCGCCGAAGCATGGCATGTCGAGACACAGCACGGCATAGCCATGTTCCGCCAGTAGCGGACCGACCGGCGACACCAGGGACGGCCGCCCGTCGAGGATTTCCCGCGCGCCGATCCCGTAGCGCGCGCCGTGGGCGTGGATCACCAGCACCACCGGGGCGGGCAGGGAGCGGTCAGGGCGGATCAGGAACCCGCGCACGCGCTCGCCCGTCGCCGTTGCAAAGGTCAGCCGTGTCGCGCCGCTGTCCGCCGCGTCCGACAGGAACCGCAAGGGATGCGCGCCGATCTCGAACCGGCGGGCAAGCTGCTCCCGCAGATCGGTCACCCGACCGGACCCGGTCGCGTGGCCAGAACTTCAGCCAGCACCGACACGGCCAGCGTGCGGGCATCCCGGGCCGAGGGCACCAGCCCGATGGGCCCTCGCAGCCGTGCCAGTCGCCCTTCGCCGACCCCCATGCCGCGCAGCGCCATCGCGCGTGCATCCGCCGACCGGCGACTGCCCTGCGCGCCGACATAGAACGCGTCCGTCGCCAGCGCCTGAGCGAGGATCGGCGGCTCCCAGTCGTGATCGTGGAAGAACAGGACGACGGCCGTCCACGGGTCGGGCGCCAGATCGTCCGGGAACCGCGCCACGGGCAGGGCGCGGGAGGCCAGTCCTGCGCGGGCGGGGGCGTCCAGCGTTTCGGGATCGGGCGACAGTAGCACCGCCGGGAAGCCCGCCGCCTGCACCAGCGCCGCAAAGGCCGACGCTTCGGGTCCCTTGCCGAAGATCAGGAAGCGCGTCTCGGGCGGGCGGGCGATGACCAGCCGGTCACCGTCGCGTCCTGTCTCGGCCATGCCGTGCAGCGCCAGGGCACCGGTGCAAAGGTCGATCCCCAGCGCCACCGGGCGCCGCGCTGCCTCCTCGGCCCGCAGGCGGGTCAGCACGTCACGGTCGGGGTCCGGTAGCAGCGCAATGTCCAGGCCGCCGCCGCACGGAAGCTGGATATCCACGAACGGCGAGCCGCGCCCGTAGCGCAGGACGCGCGGGCACCCGGTCTCCAGCGTCCGCATGGCTTGCAGCGCAATGTCCCGCTCCACGCAGCCCGACGACAACGTGCCCACGCGCGCCGGGTCGGGGTCACCCGGCAGAACCGCCATCATCGCGCCCACCGGACGGTAGGATGGTCCCTCGACCCCTGCGATCACGGCAAGGACACCCGTCGCCCGGGTGCCGACCAGCGCCGCAACGGGGTCCGCGAGCGCACCGAGGACAGGCGCATCCAAAAGCGTGGCCGCCGCACCGGGGGCCTCTGGCGCGGGGATCGGCACGACAGCAAGAGCATCCGTGGACGTCATGGCGCAAGCATAGGGGGCGGGGCGCGGCTCGCAAGCCCAGGCATTCGCGCGCGAACGGGCCGCGCAACACCCATCCGAATTTTCTTGACGAACCCGTGATCGCGGCGCGACTCCTGTCGGAAACGGGCAGTCAAGGGAGCTTGCCGATGTTCACGACGACAGGTTGGACCGCGGCCGCAGCACTTTCGGTGGCAGCAGCAGCGGCAGCGCCCGCGTCCGCCTGCCCGGACTGGGAGGCGGCGCCGCATTTCGGCACGATCACGCTTCAGGCCGGTTTCGCGCCCGACCCTGCCCAGTACTCGATCACGGCGGGCGGCACGATCCCGCTGGAACGCTGCTTCACCGGTGGCTTCTCGGGGTTCGTGACCACGCGCCCGGATTTCGACCTGTACTGGGAAGGATCGTCGGCCCAACTGACCATCGCGGTGCAGTCGAACGCCGATGCCGTGCTGCTGGTGAACGCGCCGGACGGACAGTGGTACTATTCCGACGACCATCGCGGCACGGACCCTGCGCTGACCTTCACCAATCCGCAGCAGGGCCTGTATGATATCTGGATCGGCACCTACGACGGATCGCGCCGCAACCCGGGTCGGCTGATCTTCACCGAATACAACTGGTAGGCTGCCGCCTCAGTAGCCCGCGGTCCTGTCCACGAGATGCAGCAGCGGCTGTCCGGCTTCCGCGCGCGCAAGGTTCGCGGCGACCACCCGTGCGGCCGTGGCGGGTCGTGTCGCCGCCGCGATGTGGGGCGTCACGGTGACGGACGGGTGCGCCCAGAACGGATGATCCGCCGGCAGGGGTTCGACGCGGAAGGTGTCGAGCGTCGCGTGCGCGACGTGACCGCTGTCGAGCGCGGCCAGAAGGGCCGCGTCATCGACTAGCGCGCCACGCCCCGGGTTCAGGACAATCGCCCCGCGCGGCAGAAGCGCAATCGTCCGGGGGTTCAGGATGCCCTCGGTTCCCGGCGTGCGCGGCAGAAGCAGCACGACGATCCCTGACCGCGCCAGCACCGCGTCCAGCCCCGCGTCTCCGTGGTGGGTCGTGATCCCGGGCAGGTCCTTGGGACTGCGGCTCCACCCCGCCACATCGAAGCCGATCCCCGCCAGTGCCCTGGCGCAAGCGGACCCCAGTTCACCAAGGCCAAGCACCCCCACCCGGCGCTCGTGCGCAAGGGGTGGCACCCGCGGGCGCCAGTCCGGGCCCGTGCGCCGGATGTCCGTGTCGATCCCGAGGTGGTGGCGCAGAACGTGGCCCGTCACCCATTCGACCATCCCCTGCCGCAGGCCGGGGTCCACCATCCGCGCCAGCGGCACCCGCAGGGTGGGGTTGCCCACCACGTCCTCGACCCCGGCCCACAGGCTGAACACCGCCTTGAGGCGGGTGTAGGGCGTGAAGTCGGCCAACCCGCCCGAGGGCGCGTGCAGGATGTAGTCGACCGTTTCGGGCGCAGCCTCGGTCCGCAGGCGCGCCGCGAGCCCGGCGTCGGCCAGCGCCTCGGCAAGCGGCGCTTCCCAGGCCTCCCACGCCTCGGCCCTTGCGGCGAACAGAAGGGTCGGCCCGGTCATGCCCGGCTCCGGGGGCGGTGCACATGGGCGCTCTGCACCAGCCCGAAGGCCAGCAGCAGCACCAGAAGGTTCGATCCGCCATAGGACAGGAAGGGCAGGGGCAGCCCCACCACCGGCGCCAGCCCCATGACCATCGCAAGGTTGATGACGAGGTTGTAGAACAGCGTGGCAGCAATCCCGAGCACCAGAAGTGCCGAGAAGCGGTCCCGCATCTGTAGGGCAGACGCGATGCAGAAGAACAGGATCAGCGCGTAGAGCAAGAGAAGCGACAACCCGCCCACCAGCCCGAACTCCTCGCCCAGCGTCGTGAAGATGAAGTCGGTGTGCTTTTCCGGCAGGAAGTTCAGCCGCGACTGGGTGCCCTGCATGAACCCCTTGCCGGCCCATCCCCCCGACCCCAGCGCGATCTTGGCCTGGATGATGTTGTAGCCCGCGCCCAGCGGGTCGGCCGCGGGGTCCAGGAATGTGTCGATCCGGCGGTACTGGTAGTCATGCAGCAGTTGCCAGGGCGTACCGCGGGTCAGGAACACCGACGCGACGGTACCACCGCCGATCAGCGCCGCGGCCGCGAAGTACCAGATCGACACCCCGGCCAGGAACATGACCGTGACCCCGATCAGCACGGTCAGCACCGCCGTCCCGAGGTGCGGCTGCATCAGGATCAGCAGGACCGGGACCCCGATCAGGAGAAGCGGCAGGATCACCCAGACGGGCCGCGATGTCCGCTCGGGGTCGAGCCAGTCGTAATAGGCCGCCAGCGCCATCACCAGCGCGACCTTCATCAACTCTGACGGCTGGATCCGGATGAACCCGAGGTCGAGCCAGCGCTGCGCGCCCATGCCGATCGACCCGGCAACCTCGACCGCCACCAGCATCAGAAGCGCCGTGACATAGGCCACGGCCGCCATGTTCCTCCAGAACCAGATCGGCACGAGGGCGACGATCAGCATCCCCAGAAGGCCCACGCCCAGCCGGATCGCCTGCGGTTCGGCCCAGCGACCGAAGCTGCCACCGGCGACCGAGGTCAGCTGCAGGATGCCCACCGCGGTGACCGCCGCAATTGCCAGCGCAAGGGGCCAGTTGACGTGCAGGATCTTGGACAGGCCGGTCGGCACCGTCCGGACCTGATACTCCAGATAGGTTCCGCGCATCGGACAGCGCCCCTTTCGTCAGGCTCGGGTGCGGCCGCCGGTGGCCGGCGGCGCGACGGGACGCAGGGGCATCGTGCGGTGCAGCGCCTCGACCGCGGAACGGGCCGACGCGGGATAGACCGACAGCGGCGGGACATCGCCATGCAGGGCGCGGACCATGGCATCGCGCGCGATGGGCGCGGCCGCCGCTGACCCGCCACCCCCGTGCTCGACGACGACCGCGCAGGCGACGCGCGGGGCATCCGCAGGCGCATAGCCGACAAACAGCGCATGGTCGCGCCGGTTCCACGGCAGCTGGTCGTTCCGGATCACGCCGCGCGCGCGCTCGGCCACCGTGATGTTGCGGACCTGGCTTGTCCCGGTCTTCCCCGCGATCGTGTACTCCTCCGCCTCGATCCGCGACCCGTAGGCCGTCCCGCGTCGGACGTTCGTCACCTCGTACATGCCGCGGCGTTGCAGGCGCAGGTGGTTCTCGTTCAGCCCGAGGTCCGCGAACGGACCCGCGGGCTGCTCGATCCCGTTCACCGACTTGATCAGCCGTGGCGTGACAGCCATGCCCGTCGCAAGCCGCGCCGTCATCACCGCCAGCTGGATGGGCGAGGACAGGACAAAGCCCTGCCCGATGGACGCGTTCAGCGTGTCGCCCACCAGCCAGCTTTCCCCGCGGACGGTGCGCTTCCAGTCCATCGAGGGCACCAGTCCCTCGGCAATCCCCGACAGGGGCAGGTCGAAGCGCTCGCCAAGCCCGAAGCGCCGGGCCATGGCGGCGATCCGCTCGATCCCGACCTTCTGCGCAATCTCGTAGAAGTAGACATCGCAGCTTTCGGCGATCGACTGCACCATGTCCACGCGCCCGTGGCCGCCGCCCTTCCAGCAATGGAAGCGGCGGTCGCCCAGTTGCAGGTGGCCGGGGCAATAGACCGTCTCGTCCGGGGTGATCAGCCCGGCTTCCAGTCCCGCCAGCGCGACCAGCATCTTGAAGGTGGATCCCGGCGGGTATGCGCCCTGCACCGTCTTTGTCGAAAGGGGACGGTGGTCGTTTTCCATCAGGGCCGAGAAGTCCGCGGTCGAAATGCCGCGCACGAACAGGTTCGGGTCGAACGACGGTGCCGAGGCCAGCGCCAGCAGGTCGCCCGATGCGCAGTCCATCACCACGCAAGACGAACTTTCCACGCCAAGACGCGCCTGGACGTAGTTCTGCAGTCCCGCGTCGATGGTCAGCTGCACGTCTGCGCCCGGTGTGCCCTCGACCCGCGCAAGCTCGCGCATCATCCGGCCGCCAGCGTTCACCTCGATCTGGCGGGTGCCGGACGTGCCGCGCAGCATGTCCTCGATGCGGGCCTCGACACCGACCTTGCCGATCGGGAAGCGGGGCAGCCGCAGCAGGGGGTCGGGATCCTCGATCCTGGCAAGGTCCGCCTCGCTGACCGGGCCGACATAGCCCGCCACATGCGCAAAGTCGGCTTGCAGCGGGTAGACGCGGGACAGGCCGACCTCGGGCGTGACCCCCGGCAGGGCCGGAGCGTTCACCGCCACCGCCGACATCTGTTCCCAGGTCAGCCGGTCCGCCACGGTCACCGGCACGAAGGGGGGGTGGCGGGCGATCTCTGCGCGCGCACGCTCCAGGTCCTCGGGTGCCATCCCCAGCACATGCGCCAGCCGCGCCAGAACGGCCTCGACGTCGCCCGCATCCTCGCGCACCAGCGTCACGCGCCAGTTCTGTTCGTTCCCGGCGACCAGCACACCGGCACGGTCGAAGATCTGGCCGCGCGGCGGGGGGATCAGCCGCAAGGATACGCGGTTCTCCTCGGCCAGCAGGCGATAGGCGTCGCCGTCCTCCACCTGCATCGCGCGCATCCGCAGGGCCAGTCCACCCAGCACCACCGCCTGCACCCCGCCCAGCACAAGGGCGCGGCGCGAGAACAGCGCCTGCACCTCGCGCAATTGCTGCTCGGTCCGCTTCACAGGCGTCTCCCCAGGTCGTCCACTTCGCCGGGTGCGACCTTGGCGATGCCGAAGGCAAGGCTCGAGGCCGCAGCAATCACAGGATAGGCAAGCACGGTCAGCGCCATGTGCGCAAGGGCAGGCCACAGGGGCGGTGTTCCCGTCAGCGTGATCGCCAGGGCCGCGCGGTAGCCCAGCGTCATCCCCGCAACCACGGCCGCAACGATAGCCCATTCCATCAGGAACGGCAGGTCGCGGATCAGGACGGACCGACCGCGCAGGAACTCGGTCCCCAGGATCACCAGGGCCGTCCACAGCCCCGGGGGGCGATGGAACAGCAGGTCCCCGGCCAGTGCCACCACCGCGATGGGCCACAGCGGCAGCAGGTCCGGCCGGCGCACGACCCAGACAAGTGCAAGCCCAAGCGTGATGTCCGGCCAGGGCAGGCCTGTGCGTCCGGGGGACACGGGCAGAAGCGCGGCAAAGCCAGCGACCGACGCCAGCCCGACAAACCACGCCGACATGGCCACGCCCGGCCCGAGGACGGACCGTTCAGCCATCGCCTGCCTCGGGGGATGCTCCCGCCGTCGGCGCGTCGGCCCCGGGCGCTTCGGCCACGGGCGGCCCGATCACTCCGGTGGCCACCGCGGGCGGCGGGATCAGTGCGCCCGGATCCCGGATCGGTTCGGCCTGATGGCTGCGCAGGACACGCAGGAAATCGAGCCGCGCGTAATCCGCCGCCAGTGCCACCCGCGGACGGCGGTCGGTGCCCGATGCCACCTGACCCACCAGCACACCCGCCGGGAACAGCCCGCCGTCCCCGGAACTGACCACACGGTCGCCCGGGCGCACGTCCTCGGGGCGCTCGATGAATTCCAGAAGCGGCATGGGTCCGGTGTCACCCGTCAGGATTGCCCGCTGGCCCGACGGCTGGATCGTCACCGGCACCCGGCTGGCCGTGTCAGTCAGCAGCACCACGCGCGAGGTTGTCTGCCCAACGCCCGAGATGCGGCCCACCAGCCCAAGCCCGTCCACCGTGGCCCAGCCGTCCAGGATGCCATCGCGCGCCCCCACGTTCAGAAGGACGGACTGCCGGAACGGCGACCCGGAATCTGCCAGGACGACCCCGGTGACGAAGGTCAGCTCCGGGTCGAGCCGGACCGAATTCAGGTCCAGAAGCCGCGCGTTGCGCTGTTCCAGCTGCAACGCCGCCTCTCGCCAGGCGCGCATCTGGCGCAACTCGCGGCGCAGCTCCTGGTTCTGCTCGTGCAGGCGCGCGTAGCTTTCGAAACCCTCGAACATCTGGATGACCCGCGCCACCGGCAGCAGCGCCCAGTCCATCCGCGGCACCACGGCGTCGATGACCTCGGCCCGGATGCGTTCGACGCGCGGACTGTCGATCCGCCAGACCGCGAACATCAAGAGGCACGCGATCACAACCACCGCCACCACGATGCGGCGGACCGGTCGGGTGTAGTCCTCGGCGTTCGCCTTGTCGCGGGCCACTGGCGGTTCCCCGAAGTCAGGCAGCCCCCGTCATGCAGCCGGGAACCGCCGATGTCATCGTCGGTCAGCTTTCGTAGTCGATCACGTGACGCAGCTGCTTTTCGTACTCCAGCGCCTTGCCGGTGCCGAGCGCCACGCAGTTCAGCGTCTCGTCGGCGACCGAGATGGCAAGGCCCGTCTGTTCGCGCAGCGCCAGGTCCAGTTCGCCCAGCAGCGCCCCGCCCCCGGTAAGCATCACGCCGCGGTCCACGATGTCGGCCGCCAGATCGGGCGGGGTGGCCTCCAGCGCCGTCATCACCGCCTCGCAGATCTGCTGCACGGGTTCGTTCAGCGCCTCGGCCACCTGGGCCTGGTTGATCTCGATTTCCTTGGGCACCCCGTTCAGCAGGTCGCGGCCCCGGATCGTCAGCGCCGCGCCGCGCCCGTCATCGGGCATCCGGGCGGTGCCGATGGTGGTCTTGATCCGCTCGGCGGTCGACTCGCCGACCAGCAGGTTCTGCTGGCGACGCAGGTAGTTGATGATCGCCTCGTCCATCCGGTCGCCGCCGACCCGCACCGAGCGGGCATAGACGATGTCGCCGAGCGATAGCACCGCGACCTCGGTCGTGCCGCCGCCGATGTCGACCACCATGTTGCCGGTCGGGTCGGTGATCGGCATCCCCGCCCCGATGGCCGCCGCGATCGGTTCGGCGATCAGCCCCGCCCGCCGCGCGCCCGCGGACAGCACCGACTGCCGGATCGCGCGCTTCTCCACCGGGGTCGCGCCATGCGGCACGCAGACGATGATCTTGGGCTTCGAGAAGGTCGTGCGCTTGTGCACCTTGCGGATGAAGTGCTTGATCATCTCCTCGGCCACGTCGAAGTCGGCGATGACCCCGTCGCGCATGGGGCGGATCGCCTCGATGCTGCCAGGTGTGCGGCCCAGCATCAGCTTGGCGTCCTCGCCCACGGCGAGAACCTGCTTCTTGCCGTCCTTGACGTGATAGGCCACCACCGACGGCTCGCTCAGCACGATGCCCTTGCCGCGCACGTAGACCAGCGTGTTGGCCGTCCCGAGGTCGATGGCCATGTCCGACGAAAACCAGCCCAAAGTACCGCTCTTTCCCCAAAGCCCCCCGCGACTCTGCCGCGGACCATCCGGGCTTATAGGCAGGCCGACAGGGGCAGGAAAGGGGCGGACCCGGCAAAGGAGCGCCGACGGGGCCGCCACCCGTGGCCGGCGGGTCCGGTTGCCGGTCGGGCGCAGCGTCCAGAATGTTGGAATAGTGCAAGCAACATCGCGAATACAGCAGCCGACTTCGATCCTTTCACCGCTTTCGTGAAAGCCGCGGGCTGTTCTGTCGCGCCGGTGCGTGCGCCGAAAAAATCGTCGCGCAGCGCTATTCTAGGCATAGCCGGGTGCTGCGGCCGGACGAATCCAGCACGTCGTGACAGCCGCGCAGGGGCACGACCGGCGCACAGGTGCGCGACCGTGCCAGGCATTCGCCCTCGCAGTCCGTCGACCGGGCGCAGGTCTGTCCGGCGTCGCGCGGGGTGATCGCGCAGATCAGGCTGCCCGGTCCGGGTCCTGGCGTCAGCTGACCGCCGCGCCGCTCGCAGGCGATGCGCTGGATGTCGCCGGGCGTGGCCGCGGGGGCGGTGGCGCGCGGTGCTGGGTCCCCTCCCGGCGACAGCACGGTGCCGCAAGCGGCAAGCAGAAGAACTGTGACAAGAACGGTGCGCTTCATGCGGCGCAAGGTGCCCGCAGCCGGTCAATACGGCAAGGGATGGGCGCGATGGATGGCCTCGATTCCTGCCAGCACCTCCTGCGGCAGGGTCAGTCGGGTTGCGGGCAACTGCGCCTGAAGCTGTTCCAGCGTCGTGGCGCCAAGGATCGGGATGACAGGGAAAGGCCGGGTGCGCAGCCAGGCCAGCGCCATCTGCACGGGGTCGAGGCCGTGTGTCCGCGCCAGCGCGTGGTAGGCGTCCGTCGCCGCCAGCGCCCGGGCCGTCATCCGCCCCGACAGCCCCGGGTTCAGGTCGCCCCGACTGGCCTTGGGCACCGCACCGCCCGCGTACTTGCCCGTCAGGATGCCCGCGGCGAGCGGCGAATAGGCCAGGCACACGACCTCCTCGTTCACCGCCATCTCCGCCATGTCGGTGTCGTACAGGCGGCAAAGAAGCGAGTATTCGTTCTGCACCGCCACCACGCGCGGGGCCCCCGTGGCGGCTGCCCGGTCGATCCAGCGGGTGGTGCCCCAGCACGTCTCGTTCGACAGGCCGAAGGCGCGGATCTTGCCTGCCGCGGCAAGGTCGGCCACGGCGCCCAGCACGTCGTCCATGTGCGCGAGCGTCGCGTCGCGGTCCTGGCGCGAGGGGTCGTAGGTCCAGGTCTGCCGGAAATGGTAGGATCCCCGCATCGGCCAGTGCAACTGGTACAGGTCGATCCGGTCGGTGTTCAGGCGGAGCAGCGAGTCCTCGACCGCCGCGCGCACCGTGGCCCCGTCGAACCCTGCGCCGTCGCGCACCGCCCGCTGGCCCGGGCCGGTCACCTTGGTCGCGATCACGATGCGGTCGCGGTTGCCGCCGCGGCGCAGCCATTCGCCGATCACCCGCTCGCTGGCGCCCGCGGTCTCGGCCCGGACGGGGTTCGTGGGATACATCTCGGCCGTGTCGATCAGGTCGATCCCGGCATCGAGGGCCGCGTCGATCTGCGACAGACCGTCGTCCATCGGGGTCTGGTTGCCCCAGGTCATGTTGCCAAGGCTGAACGCGCTGACCGTCAGGTCGCCGCTTCCGTTGCCCAGGGTAATGCGTTCCATGCCGGTGTCCCCTGCCCGCTGTGTCACGGGGTGGGATAGCGTCTCCAAGGATGCGGGCAACCGCGGTATTGAGAACATAAAGTGAACATGATAGGGTGGCCGCATGAATTTCCGCGCTGCCGACCTGCCTGTCGCCCTTGCCACCGTGGTCCGCGCCCCGCGTCCCGGTCTGGTCCCCTTTGCCGCCGGGGCCGCGGCCGATGCGCCGCGGCTGGCTGCGGGACAGGTGCACGAGGCGACGGGCAGCGCGCGCGCGACCTTTGCCGTCGCGCTGGCGGGCAGCATCCCGCAGCAGGGGCCGCAGGATGGACCGGTCCTGTGGATCCGCCCGGCCTGGTCGCCCGACCGGCTGCACCCCGACGGGATGCGGCCGCTTGTCGATCCGGGGCGGTTCCTGTTCGTCGATGCGCCGCGCGACGCCGACCTTCTGTGGTGCATGGAGGAGGCGCTGCGGTCGGGCCAGGTGCCGCTGGTCATCGCCGACCTGCCCGCGGTGCCTGGCCTGACGGCGGTGCGGCGGCTGACGCTGGCGGCCGAGGCAGGCGCGGCGCTTCCGGGGGCTGCGGGCTGCATGGCGCCCTCCGGGCTGATCCTGACCCCGGGCCAGGGCGGTGCGCCGGGGGTCGAGACGCGCTGGCGGATGGATGCCGACCATGCCGCCGCGCCCGGCTGGCGGCTGGAGCGCCAGCGCGCGCGCATGGTCCCGCCCGCCGCGTTCCGCGTGGTGCCCGGGCAGGATGGCCGTCTGCGGATCGACGCGGACAGGGCATCCGGTGCCGGGCAGGGGGCGGAAGGGCAGGGGGCTCTGCCCCCCGGACCCACCGGTGCGGGCCTTCCCCCAGAGGTGCGTGGGCACGCATGACGGAGCGGCTGCCCGACGGCGGGTGACACCGCTGCCGCACACGAAAGCCTGATCGCCGCGGCGCCACCGCCGGTCTAGAAGACCACAGGACCACCAAAGGCGCCCGATGCGGACCGTCATCCTTGCCCTGAGCCTGACGGTCGCGGCCCTGTCGCCCGCGGTCGCCGACGCCATCGCCTACCGCCTTGATCCCGCGGCCTCGACCGTCAGCTTCGGCTACGCGCTGAACGGCGCCCCGCAGCGCGGCACGATGCCCGTGGCTGCCGCCGACATCGCGCTCGACTTCGACCGGGCGGCGGGCAGCCGGGTGCGCGTCGTCCTGAGCCCCGGCCAGGCCGATGCGGGCAATCCCATCGCCACCGAGGCGATGCGGTCGCCCGGCGTGCTGGATGCCACCGCGCACCCCGAGATCGTGTTCGCCAGCACCGCGATCCGCGCGGCAGGGCAGGGCGCCCGGGTCGACGGGCAACTCACCATCCGCGGTGTCACGCGCGACGTGCAGCTGGTCGCCGACATCTACCGTCCTCCCGGCAGCCGCGACGGCGACCTGTCGCGCCTCACGGTCGTCTTGCGCGGCGCGGTCAGCCGCGCGGCCTTTGGCGCCGATGGCTTCCCCGACCTTGTGGGTGACACGGTCACGCTCGACATCGTCGCGCGCCTGTCGCGCGAATAGCTGTCGCGCCGGGATTGACCGCGCCGGACCAAGGGGCGAGGGTCGCGCAACCCGTCCCGGTCCGATGCGCCTGATCATCCCCTTCGCCGCCCTGTTCGCGTCCGTCGTGCTGTTGCAGCTTGGCGCTGGCGGGCTGGCGCCGCTCGATGCGATCTCGGGGCTGGCGCTGGGGTTTTCCACTGCTCAGGTGGGCCTTCTGGGGTCGGCGCATTTCCTCGGGTTCTTCCTGGGCTGCTGGGTCGCGCCGCGGCTGATGGGATCGGTCGGCCATGCCCGCGCCTTTGCCGGGTTTGTCGCGATGGGCACCATCGGTACGCTCGCGCACATGATGATCCCCGACCCCATCGCCTGGGCCGTCATGCGGATGATGGCGGGGGCCTGCGCGGCGGGGGCCTTCACGGTGATCGAGGCGTGGTTGCAGGCGCAAGTCACGAACGACACGCGGGGTCGCACGATGGGCGTCTACCGGGTGGTGGACATCGGCGGGTCGCTGTCGGCGCAGCTGGTGATCGCGCTGCTGCCACCCGCGGAATACGTCAGCTACAACGTGCTGGCGCTCTTGACCTGCGCCGCGCTGTTCCCGGTCACGCTCAGCCGCGTCGAGCAGCCGGAAACTCCCGCCGCGCCCCGCCTGCGCCCCGGCATGGCCTGGGCGAAGTCGCCGCTGGCCGTGGCGGGCGTGGTGGTGTCGGGCGTCACGGGGGCGGCCTTCCGCATGGTCGGGCCGGTCTATGGCGTGCAGGTCGGGCTGGCGACCGAGGCCATCGCGCTGTTCCTGGCCGCCTATGTGCTGGGGGGGCGCTGGCGCAGTATCCGGCGGGCTGGCTTTCCGACCGGTTCGACCGGCGCTGGGTGCTGATCTGGTTCTCGGCCGCGTCGGTCCTGGCCTGTGCGGTGATGGTCGCGGGCGGCGGCATGGGCGGCATGGCGGTCTGGCTTGCCGCGATCCTGTTCGGGGCGACGACCTTCCCGATCTACTCGATCTCGGCCGCGCACGCCCATGACCATGTCACCACCGCGGAACGGGTGGAACTCTCGGCGGCGCTGATGTTCCTCTATGCGGTGGGCGCCATCGGGGCACCCTATGCGGCCTCGGTCCTGATCGAGGGGTTTGGGCCGGCGTCGATGTTCTGGATGGTGTCCGTCGCCCATGTGGCGCTGGTGGTGTTCGGGTTGATCCGCATGCGCGCGCGCCCCTCGCTCGGGGCCCGGACGCGGTTCGTGGCGGCCCCCCGGCAGAGCTTCCTGGTCGGCTGGCTGACAGGCCGGTTGCGCGACCGCGACTGACCCCCGGGCGCGCGACCGGACGGGACTCGACTCGGGTCGGGCAACGCCCTAGACCGGAACATATCAGGAACAAACCTGCCCATCATGCCGTCGCATCCCGCCCGCCGCATCCTGTCCCTGTGGTTCCCGCGCCTGGGCGCCGAGCGGCTGGTGCGGGCGGGGGCGGGGTCCGCGGACACGCCCTTTGCTACGGTGGCCGAGGTGGGCAACACGCGCGTTCTGGCGTCGCTCACCGCTGCGGCGTCCGCCGCGGGGCTGGCGCGCGGGCAACCCCTGCGCGATGCCTTCGCGCTGTGCCCGGGGCTTGTCACCCGCCCCGCCGACCCCGCGCGCGAGGCGGCGTTCCTGTCCGCGCTGCGCCGCTGGGCGGGGCGGTTCAGCCCCTGGGTGGCCGAGGAGGCGCCCGACGGGCTGGTGATCGACCTGACCGGCTGCGCGCATCTGTGGGGCGGCGAGGCGGCGCTGGTGGCCGAAGTCATGGGTGACTGCGCCGATCTGGGTCTGACGGTGTGCCCGGGGCTGGCCGATACGCTGGGCGCAGCCTGGGCGCTGGCGCGGTATGCCGGGCAGGGGGTGGCGCCCGCCCGCAGCGGCGATGCCATCGACCAGGAGGCCCACGCGACCCGGTCCCGCGCGGCAAAGCGCCACCGCTGGGAACGGGGTGGCACACCGCTTCGCGGTGGGGTGTCCGCTGCGGCAGGGCGCATCTGTCCGCCAGGAGGGACCGGTGCTGCACTGGCCCCCCTGCCCATTGCCGCCCTGCGGGTCGACGAGGCGACCGTGGCCGCGCTGGCGCAGGTGGGCCTGCGCCGGGTGGGGGACCTGACGGGCATGCCGCGGGCGGCACTGGCCCGGCGCTACGGGCTGCACCTGATCCGCCAGCTTGACCGCGCCACCGGGGCCGAGCCCGAGCCCGTCGCCCCGGCCGAGGCCGAGCGGCCCTTTGCCGTGCGCATGGCCTTTCCCGAACCGATCGGGCTGATGGATGACCTTCTGGCCGCACTCGACCGGCTTCTGCCCGCCCTGGGGGAACGGTTGCAGGCGCGGGGGCGGGGCGCGCGCACGGTCGAGGTTCAGGCCGGCCGGGTCGATGGCGAGACCGCGGTGGTGCGCGTGGGGCTGGCACAGGCAACCGCCGATCCCGCCCGCATCCGGCCCTTGCTGGCGATGAAGCTCGACGGGCTTGACGCGGGCTTCGGCTTCGACCGGCTCCGGCTGGTGGCGGTGCTGACCGAACCCGTCCATGCGCGCCAGCTGGCCGGGCAAGTCGCGGCGACGGATGCGGCCCTGGCCCGCGCCGCGGCCGGGCCGGGACTGGACGACCTGATCGGGCGGCTGGGTGCGCGGGTGGGGCTGGAAGCCATCACCCGGATGCACCCGGCCGACAGCCACATCCCCGAGAAGGGCTTTGCCGTGCTCGCCGCCGCCTGGTCCGATCCGGCGCCCACGCCCTGGCCCTGGCCACCCCGGCCCCGGCCGCTGCTGCTGTGGCGGCCTGAGGCGGTGGCAGCACCCGACGCGGTGGGCGGGGGCGACGCGCCCCCGCAGCCCGCCCTGTTCCGCTGGCGCGGGCGCGACCACCGCGCGGTGGCGTGGGAGGGGCCGGAACGCCTTGCGCCCGAGTGGTGGCTCGATGATCCCGACTGGCGGTCCGGGGTGCGCGACTACTGGCAGGTCACCGTCGCCACCGGGGAACGGCTGTGGCTGTTCCACGCCCACGGGGGCGAGCGGTCGGGCGGCTGGTTCTGCCAGGGGGTGTTTGCGTAAGCCCGGCAGGACGGCGAAGGCGGCGGCACGCGGATCGCCCATCCGATACGGGCGTCCGGCACCCTGGGCGCCTCTCCCTCCCCTGGTGGGAGGGCGATGGGGGGAGGGGGCACCTCCGCGGGAGGAAGCCCCGGTCCCTGATGTTTCACTCAGACCAGAGCCAGCGCCGCAAGCCGCCGCTTCAGGAACAGCGCCTCGGCCGGGGTGGGCGCCAGGGCGATGGCGGTGGCATAGGCGCTGGCGGCCCCTGTCCGGTCGCCGGTCATCGCCAGAAGCGCCGCCTGGGCGGCGTGCCACGGCTGGTAGTCGGCCAACGCGCCCGCCAGTCCCTCGACCATCGCGAGGCCCCGGGCGGGGTCGCCGGCATGGGCCACGGCGACGGCGCCGTTCAGATGCACCACGGGCGTCGGCTCGAACCGCCAGAGCGCGCCGTAAAGCGCCGCGATCTGCGGCCAGTCGGGGCCACTGTCCGCCATCTGGCAATCGGCGATGGCGGCCTTGATCTGGAAGGGTCCGGGCGCGCGGCGGGCGACGGCGCGGGCAAGGATCGCCCGCCCTTCCTCCAGCCGCGCGGCGTCCCACAGGCTGCGGTCCTGGTCGGCGGGCGGCAGGCTGGCGCCGTCCGGGCCGATCCGCGCTGCGCGCCGGGCTGCGGTCAACAGCATCATCGCCAGCGCGCCCTCGATTTCCGCTTCCTCGGGGCGCAGGCCGTCGATCAGGCGCATCAGGAATTCGGCCTCGCGGCACAGGTCGCGGGGCTCGTCCGGTCCCGCCACATAGCCCGTCGTGAAGATCAGGTAGACCGCCGTCAGCACCCCATCCAGCCGTTCCGGCCACAACTCGGGCCCCGGCACGGCAAAGGGGATGCCCGCCGCGGCGATCTTGGCCTTGGCGCGGCTGATCCGCTGGGCCATCGTGGGTTCCGCGTCCAGGAAGGCGCGGGCGATGTCCACCGTGGTCAGCCCGCAGACCGTGCGCAGGGTCAGCGCCACGCGGGATTTCGGTTCCAGCGCCGGGTGGCAGCAGGCGAAGATCAGGCGCAGGCGGTCGTCGGGGATGTCCTGCGGATCGGGGGCTGCTTCCTCACCGGCCAGATGGGCCAGCGCCTGCGCCTTGCGGGCATCGCGGGTCTGGCCGCGCAGGCGGTCGATCGCCTTGCGCCGCGCCACCTGCAACAGCCAGCCAGTGGGCGAGGACGGCAGGCCCGACCGGCCCCAGTGCGACAGGGCCGACACGGCGGCCTCCTGCAGCACCTCTTCCGCCAGCGCCAGGTCGCGCAGACCCGCCGCCAGCACGGCGACCAGCCGCCCCCGGTCGGCCCGCATCACCCGGTCCAGTTCCCTGGACACCGCGATGGCGGCGCCTGCACCGGGGGCGGTCACCACCCTCATCCCGCCGGGTTGTAGTCCATCAGCGGCCGCACCTCGACCGTGCCGAAGGTGGCCGAGGGGATCAGCGCGGCATAGGTCAGCGCGGCGTCCAGATCGGGCACGTCGATGACGTAGTAGCCGCCCAGGGTTTCCCGCGTCTCGGCGAAGGGGCCGTCCATCGTCTCGGCCTTGCCGCCCCGGATACGCAGGGACGTGGCGGTCTCCACCCCCTGCAGCCCCTCGCCCCCGCGCAGGACGCCGTCGGCCTTCATCCGTTCGTTGGCGGCGAAGAACCCGCCCATCATCGCGTTGAACTCGGGCGTCCCATAGGCCGGTTCGAGGGCGGGGTCGTTGTAGATCAGAAGCATGTACTGCATGGCAGGGGTTCCTTCACAGGCCGAGGATGTGGATGGCGATGCAGACCATCGCGTTGAGCGAGGCCAGGAGGTTGGTGCCGTTGCCGACATAGCGCAGCGGGTGGCCGGCGGTGTCGGGCTTCAGTCCGAACGGGTGCGCGATGCGCCCGATGAGCAGAAGCGCGCCCGAGACGTGCAGCCATGCGGCGGGCGTGCCCATCCCCTCGGCCAGCATCATCAGGATCAGCACGAAGGTGGTCCATTCCGCGCAGTTGCCGTGCTGGCGGATGCGCTGCAACAGCACCGCGTTGCCGCCGTCGCCGAACGAGATGTTGTTGGCACCCCGCACCGACGACACGCGGAACCACAGCACCAGATAGATCGCCGCCACGGGCAGCGCGTAGAGGGGGGTTGTCTCGAAGACCATGTTCGCTCCTTGTCCTTCAGGGTTTCGATACCCCAAGGACGCCGGAGGATTGCGGTTCTCGACATGCGCCGAGAATTTTTCTGCGCGGCGTGCGATTTTTTCGTCGAGGGGAACCGTCGTGGACCGTCAGGACCGTTGCAGCAGACGGCAAAGGGGGCCGGACAGCCCGCCCGACCCCCTGCTTGCCTTCTCCCCACCCCGACCCTCCGGTAGCGGTTCCGCCGCTTCTGGAAGGTCCCCGGTGCCGCGCCTGGGTGGGGGCTGATACGCGCGACACCGGGGTAGCGTTTGATCGCTATGCCATGATCTTTGCTGCCCGATGCGGGCTTTTCATCGAAGCGGGTGCGGCGGGTCCGGGGTCATTTCCGGGCAGAATTGCGGCAGGCTTGATTTCGGAGGCACGCAGGCCCACCATGCGGGGCCATGAACATCGTCACGCCGCTGCCGCTCGGCCCCCGCTCGCCCGATGACCGCGTGTCCTTCGACCGGCAGGAACTGTCGGTGATCCTCACCCTCTATGGCCGGATGGTGGCCGCGGGCGAATGGCGCGACTACGGCATCTCCACCCTGCGCGATATCGCCGTGTTCGCGGTGTTCCGCCGCACGGCCGAGGTGCCGCTCTACCGGATCGAGAAGCGCCCGAAATTGCGCGCCCGGCAGGGGATGTATGCGCTCGTCGGCGCCGACGGGCTGGTGATGAAGCGCGGGCACGACCTGCGGGCGGTGCTGCGCGATCTGGAACGCCGCCTGATCCGGCCGGTGGAGTAGCCCCCGTCAGGCGATCAGGCGCGTGCCGTCGTGGCCGGTGGGCGTGACGGTCAGAAGCGTTCCTTCGGGTTGGTCGGTGTGGAAGTGCACCTCGGCGAACTGCGCGGTGCGGGCGGTCCGCGGGCCTTCGGTCAGGACTTCGACGGTGCGGCCGACCTGAGTGTCGAGGTAGCGCGCTGCCGCTGCGGCGCCCGCCGCGCGCAGGGCGGCCGCGCGGGCGCGGATCACGTCACCGGGCAGTTGCGGCATCCGCGCGGCGGGGGTGCCCTTGCGCGGGCTGAAGGGAAAGACGTGCAGCCAGGTCAGGCCGCAGTCGGCGACCAGCCGAAGGCTGTTGTCGAACGCCGCGTCGGTTTCCGTGGGGAAGCCCGCGATCAGGTCGGCGCCGAACACGATGTCGGGGCGGAGCCGCCGCGCGTCCTGACAGAACCGGATCGCGTCGTTGCGCAGGTGGCGGCGCTTCATCCGCTTCAGGATCAGGTCGTCACCGTGCTGGAGCGACAGGTGCAGATGCGGCATCAGCCGCGGCTCGGTCGCGATCGCCTCCATCAGCGCGGGATCGGCCTCGATGCTGTCGATCGACGATATCCGCAGGCGCGGCAGGTCGGACACCAGCCGCAGGATGCGGCGGACAAGGTCGCCCAAGGGCGGCGTGCCGGGCAGATCGGCGCCCCAGGACGTCAGGTCCACGCCGGTCAGGACGACCTCAAGATACCCGCGGTCCACGAGGCGCCGGATCTGGTCCACCACCACGCCCGCAGGCACCGACCGGGACGGACCGCGGCCGAAGGGGATGATGCAGAAGGTGCAGCGGTGGTCGCAGCCGTTCTGCACCTGCACATAGGCGCGGTGGCGCGTGCCGAAGCCGTCGATGATGTGCGACGCGGTCTCGCGCACCGACTGGATGTCGTCCACGCGGATGCGCTCGGACCCGTCCGTTCCTAGACCCGTCCGCAGGCCGGTCCAGGTCTCGGGCCGCATCTTCTCGGCGTTGCCCAGCACGACGTCCACCTCGGCCATGGCCGCAAACGTGTCGGGTTCGGTCTGCGCGGCGCAGCCGGTGACGATCAGCGTCGCGCCCGGGTTCTCGCGCCGCAGGCGGCGGATTTCCTGCCGCGCCTTGCGCACGGCTTCCCCCGTCACGGCGCAGGTGTTCACGATCACGGCGTCCGTGATCCCGGCAGCCGCGGTCATCTCGCGCATCGCTTCCGTCTCGTGCGCGTTCAGGCGGCAACCGAGCGTGGCAAAGACCGGCGTGCGCGCTTCCATCAGGCCAGCCCCGCCAGGAACGCAGGCGTGAGGACACCCGAGAACACATGCGCGGTCGGGCCGGTCATCCAGACACCATCCTCGCGCCAGTCCACGGCGATCTCGCCACCATCCAGCGCGATGGTCACGCGGCGCCCCGTCAGGCCCCGCCTGTGCGCGGCGACGGCGACCGCGCAAGAGGATGAGCCCGAAGCGAGGGTAATACCGGTGCCACGCTCCCACACCCGCATCCGCAGGCGGTCGGGGCCGGTGACGGTCGCCACCTGCACGTTGGTGCGGGCCGGGAACAGCGGGTGATGCTCGTGCGCGGGGCCGAAGGTGGCAAGGTCCAGCGCATCGGCGTCGTCCACGAAGAAGGTGCAGTGCGGGTTGCCCATCGACGTGGCGACCGGGTCTCCCGGGATCGGCAGGTGCAGGGTGTCCACGTCGCGGGCCAGGGGAATGTCCTGCCAGCCGGTCAGGGGCGGGCCCATGTTGACGGCGGTCAGCCCGGCCCCCGCATCCTGCGCCGCCAGCAGCCCGCGGTCCGTGCGCAGGGTGACGGACGTGCGCCCGGTCTGGTCCATCAGCCAGCGCGCGATACAGCGGGTGGCGTTGCCGCAGGCGGCCGAGGGCGATCCGTCGGCGTTCAGGAAATCCAGCCGCACGTCGGCGCCGCTGTCATCGTCGCGCACCAAGGCCAACTGGTCGAACCCCACGCCCCGGTGCCGGTCGGCCAGCGCTGAGGCCAGGCGCGGCGACACCGCCGACGGCGGCAACCCGCGCTGGTCGAGCACGACGAAATCGTTGCCAAGGCCGTGCATCTTCAGGAACGGCAGGGCAGGGGGGGCGGGCGTGTTCATGGCGCGCGGCTATACTGCGCGGGGCACCACTTGGAAAGACGGAGCCGCGCAGGCGCGCGGTCGGTCCCCTATTGACCGCTGTCGCGCCCGAGCGACCGCAGCACATGGTCCAGCCGTTCGCCCTGCGGACTGACCCGCACGACCGGCGCGCCTTGCACCGCGTTGTAATGGGCGGCCGGATCATAGGTCGGCACACCCAGGCGCAGATGGTCGGCTGTCAGCAGACCCATCGCCGACAGCAGCCGATAGGACGCGACGGCCCGCTGGGTCTGAGCCTGGATCAGGTTGGCCCGCGCATCGAGCAGTTCCTGCTCGGCATCGAGCACATCCAGCGTGGTGCGCGCGCCCAGGGCGGCTTCCTCGCGCACGCCCTCGAACGCCAGTTGCGCGGCGCGCACCTGTTCCTGCCCGGCCGCGATCTGGGCCGAGGTGACCAGCGCACTTGCCCAGGCCTCGCCCACGCCCTGCTCGATCTGCACAGCGGTCTGCAGAAGCCCGGCCCGGGACCGGTCGCGTCCGGCCTCGGCCTGGCGCAGCACCGACGACAGCCGTCCGCCCGCATACAGGGTCTGCCGGGCAAAAAGACCGATGGACGAGGCGTCCTCGCCATCGCTGTCGCGGCCGATCTGCGCGGACAGGTCCACGGTCGGCAAGAGCCCGCCGCGGGCCCGCGCGATGTTCAGTTCCGACACCGTCACAAGACGCTGCGCCTCGCGGATGCGGGGGTGGCGTTCGGCGGCGATGGCCTTGGCCGAAGCCAGGCTGTCTGCGGTCGCCGGCAGCCGTCCGGGCGCCTGCAGGGCACCGGGGAAGCGGCCGGTCGCCGCACGATAGGCTTCGCGCGCCACCTGCAGGTCGCCTTGCGCCACGGCGAGGTTGGCCCGCGCCAGCGCCAGTCGCGCCTCGGCCAGCGACACGTCCGTCCGCGTCACCTCGCCGACCTCGAACCGGTCACGCGCCGCCTGAAGCTGCTCGCTGACCACGCGGATGTTGTTGTCGCGCAGGGCCACGAATTCGCCCGCGCGGATCACCTCCATGAATGCCTGCACGGCACCCAGCAGCACCTGCTGCTCCACGTCGATCAGCGACTCGCGCGTGGCCAGCACCGCTTCCTTCGCGGCTTCCAGCGCCAGCCGGTTCTGGCCCCCCGCATAGAGCGTGATCTCGGCGCTCAGGGCGATCTGCGAGGTCAGGTTGTCCTGCCCGGGCTGGGCAGGCTCGCGCCGCACGGTCTGCGCCGTGGCCGCGATGACGGGGCGCAGCGTGGCCACCGCCTGCGCGGCGTCCTCGTCGGCCGCGCGCAGCACGGCACGGTTCTGTTCGAGCAGGTTCGAGTTGCGATAGGCGGCAACCAGCGCATCCCCCAGCGTCTCGGCCCCGGCGGGCACCACAAGCGCAAGGGTCGCCGCGATACCCGCAGCGAAGCGGAAGAAGTGCCGTTGCATTGCCCGTCCTGCCTTTCCGGCTTCTGCCGAACCGTTGTCGATCAAACGCCCGCGACGCGGTGATCCGTCACAGCGAGAACATACGCACTTTCGCAAAGCCCGGCAGCACCGGGGCCCCGGCATGGAAGGCATGCCGCCAGACGATCTGCCCGCCCTGGGACATGCCGATGCGGCAAACGCCCAGATTGCCCTCGCGGAACAGCGCCGCGATCCGCCCGCCCTCGCGCAACTGCGCCGCGAGGGCATCCGGCAGCACTTCGATGGCCCCTTCGATCAGGATCGCGTCGTAGGGCGCGTGCCTAGGCATTCCGTCGGCAAGGGGGCCTGTCATCACGGCCACGTTGTCCGCGCCCGCCTCGGCCAGGGCCCGCTCGGCCTCGGCGGCCATCCCCGCATCTTCCTCGACCGCGATCACCGCATTGACCATACGCGCGGTGACCGCGGACGAATAGCCATGCGCCGCCCCCACGACGAGGACAAGGTCCGCCGTCGTCAGCGCCAGCGCATCCAGCATCTTGGCAAGCGTCCGCGGGTCCAGCATCACGCGGCCCCCGCCAAGCTCCAGGTTCTCGCCGACATAGGCGGCCTCGATCCGGTCGGCTGGCACGAACATCTCGCGCGGGACGGTCAGCATCGCGTCAATGATCGGAAACTTCGTCACATCCGAGGGGCGCACCTGGGTGTCCACCATCGTGGTGCGTCGGGCAGCGAAGTCGGTCATCGGAAACGTCCGTCTCAGGGCTATCCCTCTGATGCCACAGCCCCCGTCGGCCGGCAACCGCAATGCTGCCGCAGCGCGGCAGGCGGATGCCGGTATTCCGACACCTGCGACCCCGGCACCACAGCGCCCCCACTCGGTCCGAATTGTGCCACGAACAATTGCCAATCCAGCGGCGAAGACCCTACCGTTTCCATCTCACAGTGCCGGATTCGCGCGACATGAGTGTGCCTGGTTCCAAGATGACGTCAGTCCGCGCGACCCGGTTGCCCGCGGCCCCGCTGGCCGCCCTGGCGGTGCTCGCGCTCGCGGGATGCGGTGGCAGCGGCGAGGAGGGGGCGACCGATGCCGCCAGCCGCGTGCAGGGCTTCCTTCCCGGCATCGAGATCCTGTCGGTAGCCTATGTGCAGTCGTTCGCGCCGTTCGAGGCTGCCGCCGCGACCCTGCGGACGTCGAACCCCGCCTTCACCCGCCAGGACGTGGCGTGGTTCTTCACCAACGCCCCGTCGGTCGTCTTCGAAAGTTTCGCCCTCGCCTCGGCCCGGTTCGAGTACGCCCGCGCGGTTGGCCTGACCGGCGCAGGCCAGGTCGTGTCCGTCGTGGATGACGGCTTCCGGACCACCCACGAGGCGTTCGGCGGCACGGCCCTGTCCGGGATCGTTCCGGGGGCCGAGGATCACGGGACGGCCGTTGCGGCGATCATCGCGGGGTCCGCGTCCACCGGGCTGGGCGCGTCGCAGAACTTCACCGGCGTCGCACCCGGCACGGCGCTTGACCTCGGCACCTATGTGCGCAGCGGCGTGGCGGGGGCCTCCTATGCCGATCTGCGCGCCGCGGCCGAGCGTGCCACGGCCCTTGGTGCCGTCGCCCAGAACAATTCCTGGGGCTTCCCCGGCGTCGCGGCGACGCAGTCCGAATACGACCGCCTGTTCGCGGCCCCCGCGGCCCGGGACTGGCTGGTTGCCCTGACCGACTATGCGCGGCAGGGCGTCGTGGTGTTCGCCGCACCCAACGACGGGCCGGGCGCCACGATCCTCGACGGTTTGCCGCGGGTCCGCCCGGACCTCGAGGCCGGGTGGCTGTCGGTCATCAATGCCGTGCCGTCCTACAACGCCAACCGCGTGACCTCGGCGACGCTCCTGTCCGCCCCCTGTGCGACCTCGGCGCGCTGGTGCCTTGCCGCCGAAGGCGTGTGGTCGGCGCCATCGGCGGTGTCCGACACGTCCTATGTGACCGATGACGGCCGCCAACTGGTCATCGGCACGTCGTTCGCGGCACCGCAGGTCTCGGGTGCGCTGGCCATCCTGGCCGAGGCGTTCCCCACCCTGACCCCGCACGATTTGCGCGTGCGCCTGCTGGCCTCGGCCGACGACAGTTTCTTTGCCCCGGACGCGCAGGTCGAACTGGCCCAGGGCTTCGTCAAGGGCTACTCGAACACCTGGGGGCACGGCTTTCTGGACGTGCGCGCGGCCCTTCTGCCGATCGGAACGCCCGAGGTGCGCATGGCCGATGGCAGCGCGGTGCCGCTCGACACCCCGCTGGTGGCATCGGGCGCCGCGATGGGTGACGCTGTCGCGCGCAGCCTGGGGGCCGTGGGCGTGCTCGCGACCGATGCGCTGGGGGGCGACTTCCGGTTCTCAGGCGCCGGGCTTGCCGCCACGACCGCGGCTCCGCCGGTCGGGCCCGCGCTCCTGTCCGACCTCATGGCCGGCGACCCCTTCGCGGCGCCTGCGTCCGGAGTGCTGGGATCCCTCTCGGGGCGGCACCTGTCGCTGTCCGATCCCTCGGGCGAGATGCACGCCGCCCTGGTGATGCCGGGCGAAGGGAGCGACGATGCCGGCGTTGCCCTGTCGCGCGCCATCGACACCGGGTCGGGGGCGCTGTCGGTCGGTCTGACGCTCGGGCGCGACGGGGGCGACCTGTTCGGTCTCGGCATCGGCGGGGCGGCCGGGGGCGCGGGGATTGCCTCGCTCGACCTCGGGCTGACGCAGGATCTGGGCGACGGCGGGTTCCTGCGCCTGGGCGCGTCCGTGGGAATGGCGACGGGCGCGACCGACAGCCGTTTCAACGCGCTGTCGATGGAGGTGGGAACCACCGCGGACAACGGGGCGCGCCTTGCCCTGGGCGTCGCCCTGCCGGTGGCCACCACGGCCGGACAGACCACCCTGATGCTGCCCACCGCGCGCGGGCCCGGCGGGCTTGTGCACACGCCGGTGTCCATCGATCTTGCGCCGCAGGACCGTCAGGTGGACCTGTCGCTGCGCTACGACGTGCCCCTGGACGTGGGCCCCGATGGCCGCACCGACCTGCGCCTCGAGCTTCGGCATGCGCTGAACCACGGCCATGTGGCGGGCGCGACCGACACCGGCGTGGGCTTCGCGCTGCACATCAGCTTCTGACCCCGGCGTCTGACCTCGGCAGACGCGCACGGGTCGGGACGCGTGGACAGCGCCGGTGTGCCCCCCTAGACAGGAGGGAACGTTCGGGGGGAGAACCGCGATGGCCGCGACACCGGCATCCATCGACGACACCATCGCGGCACTGTCCGCGCAAGGCTATGTCTGCGGACGACCCCTCGGCACGGTCGCCTTCCTCGCGCTGACGCTCGGCAAGCCCCT
Organism: Rhodobacteraceae bacterium UBA996; assembly: GCA_002291955.1. GTDB lineage: Bacteria > Pseudomonadota > Alphaproteobacteria > Rhodobacterales > Rhodobacteraceae > UBA996. The sequence continues at coordinate 39,275 of DBBA01000344.1, forward strand.
GTTCCTGGAAGGCGAGGCCGGCGTCGGCAAGACCGAGATCGCCAAGGCCCTGGCCGCCGCCCTGGGCCGCCGCCTGATCCGGCTGCAATGCTACGAGGGGCTCGATGCCGCGTCCGCCATATACGAATGGAACTTCGCCGCGCAGATGATTGCGATCCGCACGGCGGAAGCCACCGGTGCCGCGGACCGTCAGGCGCTGCGCACGGAACTGTTCTCGGGCGATTTCCTGGTCAAGCGCCCGCTTCTGGAGGCGATGGAACCCCACCCCGAGGGCCCGCCGGTCCTGCTGATCGACGAGGTCGACCGCACCGACGAACCGTTCGAGGCGTTCCTGCTGGAAGCCCTGTCCGATTTCCAGGTGACGATCCCCGAACTGGGCACCATTCGCGCCGCGGAACCGCCCATCGTCATCCTGACGTCCAACCGCACGCGCGAGGTGCACGACGCGCTCAAGCGCCGCTGCCTGTACCACTGGGTCGACTACCCGTCCTTTGACCGCGAGATGGCGATCCTGCAGGCCCGCGTGCCCCAGGCGACGGCGAAACTGTCGGCCGAGGTCGTGGCCTTCGTGCAGGGACTGCGGGGCGAGGACCTGTTCAAGACCCCCGGCGTGGCCGAGGCCATAGACTGGGCGCGCTGCCTGATCGCGCTCGATACCGTCGCTCTGTCGCCCGAGGTGATCTCGGACACACTGGGCGCGGTGCTGAAGTACCAGGACGACATCGCGAAGATCGCCGGGTCCGAGGCGACACGCATCCTGAACGACGCGCGGGCGCGACTCGCCCGGACGGCGTAGTGGCCGCGCCCCGCCCGCTGCCGGAAACGGACGGCCGGCTGACCGACAACATCGTCCACTTCGCCCGCGCGCTGCGCAAGGCGGGGGTGCGCGTGGGCCCCGCCCAGGTGCAGTCGGCGATCGAGGCGGTCGCCGCCGTGGGCTTCACCCGCAAGACGGACTTCTACCACACCCTGCGCGCGACCCTGATTCACCGGGCCGAGCATCTGGAGGTGTTCGAACAGATCTTCGCCATGTTCTGGCGCGATCCCGAATTCATCGAGCACATGATCCACCTGATGTCGCCGACGCTGCGCAAGGACACTGACGCACGCAAGAAGAAGGCCGCCGAGCGTCGCGCCTCCGACGCGCTGACCGACGCCGCCCCGCCCCCCGCGGCGGTGCCGGAACGCGAGAAACTGACGGTGGATGCGCGCGTCACGTGGTCGGCCGACGAACGGCTGCGCGCGATGGACTTCGAACAGATGAGCGCGGCCGAGATCGGGGACGCCACTCGTGCCGTGCGCGACCTGACGCTTCCGGGCCGGCCCGTGCCCACCCGGCGCAGCGATGCCCACCCCGCGGGCCAGCGCCCCGACCTGCGCGCGACCCTGCGCCGGTCGCTGCGGCGGGGCGGCGAGATCGAGCGGATCGAGATGCGCAAGCGCCGCACCCGCCCGCCCGACCTTGTCGCGCTGTGCGACATCTCGGGGTCGATGTCGGTCTATTCCCGGGTGCTGATGCACTTCCTGCACGCGGTCACCTGGGCGCCAGAACGCGGCTGGGGGCGGGTGCACGCCTTCACCTTCGGCACACGGCTGACCAACGTCAGCCGGGCACTGGCGCAGAAGGACCCCGATGCCGCGCTGGCCGCCGCGGGCCGCGATGCGCAGGACTGGGCCGGCGGCACCCGCATCGGCGAGGCGCTGTACCGCTTCAACGCCGACTGGTCGCGCCGGGTGCTGGGGCAGGGGGCGGTGGTCCTGCTGATCTCGGACGGGCTGGAACGTGGCGACACCGCCCTGTTGTCGCGCGAGATCGAGCGGCTGCACCTGTCCTGCCGCCAACTGATCTGGCTGAACCCGCTCCTCCGCTGGGAGGGGTTCGCCCCCAAGGCTGCGGGCATCCGCGCGATCCTGCCGCATGTGGACCGGTTCCACGCCTGCCATTCGCTCGACAGCCTGCGCGATCTGGCTGCGGCACTGCGCGCGATGGCGTGACGATCAGGACGGTTGCTTTGCGTCCCGCGCGGGATAATCTCCCCCTCAGCGATTGACACGCGGGACACGGAACCCGCGAAAACCAAGCACGCGCCGGGGCAAAAGACCCGGCCGCAAGGGAGGATACGAATGGCCGACATCACCGTCACGGTGAACGGAAAGGCAATGCGCCGCTCCGTTCCCGATCACACGCTCCTGTCCGAATTCCTGCGCGAGACGCTGCGCCTGACCGGGACCCATGTGGGCTGCGACACGTCCCAGTGCGGGGCCTGCGTCGTCCATGTGGACGGCCGCGCGGTGAAATCCTGCACGACACTGGCGGCGTCCGTTGACGGCGCGGCGGTCACCACCATCGAAGGCATCGCCTCGGGCAGCGACCTGCACCCGATGCAGGCCGCCTTCAACGACCACCATGGCTTGCAGTGCGGCTTCTGCACGCCGGGCATGATCATGTCGGGCATCGACATGGTGAACCGCTACAAGGCCGAGGGGCGGGCCCTGACGCCCGATGCGATCCGGCACGAGCTGGAAGGCAACATCTGCCGCTGCACGGGCTACCACAACATCGTCAAGGCGATCGAGGATGCGGCCGGCCGCATGACCTCGATGGCCACGGCGGCCGAATAAGGGGGAACGGACGATGAGCGAAGGTATCGGCGCGCGCGTGAAGCGCAAGGAAGACAAGCGGTTCATCACCGGCAAGGGCAAGTACACCGACGACATCCGCATGGAGAACCAGGCCTACGCGGCCTTCGTCCGGTCTCCCCACGCGCATGCCCGCGTGAACGGCATCGACGCGTCGGACGCGGAAGGCATGGAGGGCGTGATTGCCGTCCTGACCGGCGCGGAACTCAAGGCCGACGGGATCGGCAACCTGATCTGCGGCTGGGCGATCTCGTCCAAGGACGGCAGCCCGATGAACATGGGCCCGTGGTCGGCGCTGGCCACTGACCGGGTGCGCTATGTGGGCGACGCGGTGGCGGTGGTCATCGCCGAAAGTCCGACCCTCGCCCGCCGCGCGGCCGAAAAGGTCGCCGTGGACTACGAGGAACTGCCCGCCGTCGCGCACGCCGACAAGGCGCTCGCCAAGGGCGCGCCGCAGGTCCACGACAACGCGCCCGGCAACCTGATCTACGACTGGGGCATCGGCGAGGAAGCGGCGACGGACGCAGCACTGGCCGCGTCGGCGCATGTGACCGAGATGCACATCACCAACAACCGCCTGTCGCCCAACCCGATGGAACCGCGGTCGGCGGTGGCGACCTTCGATGAGTCCGAGGATCACTACACCCTCTACACCACCAGCCAGAACCCGCATGTGGCCCGTCTGGTGCTGTCGGCCTTCTACAACGTGGCCCCCGAACACAAGCTGCGCGTGATCGCGCCCGACGTGGGCGGCGGCTTCGGGTCCAAGATCTACATCTACCCCGAGGAGATCACCTGCCTCTGGGCGTCGATGAAGACGAAGCGCTCGGTCAAGTGGACGGCGGACCGGTCCGAAGCCTTCATGACCGACGCGCATGGCCGCGACCACATCACGACCGCGAAGATGGGCTTCGACAAGGACGGCCGCATCACGGGCTTCAAGGTCGACACCATCGCCAACTTCGGCGCCTACATGTCGCTCTTCTCGTCCGCGGTGCCGACGTACCTGTACGCGACGCTGCTGTCGGGGCAGTACAACATCGCCAACATCTACGCCAACGTCCGCGCGGTCTACACCAACACCGTGCCGGTCGATGCCTATCGCGGCGCGGGCCGCCCCGAGGCCTGCTACCTGATCGAGCGGATGATGGAGACGGCCGCGCGCGAGCTGGGGCTGGACGCGGCCGAACTGCGGCGGCGCAACTTCATCACCCAGTTCCCGCACCAGACGCCGGTGATCATGGCCTATGACGTGGGCGATTTCGGCGGCAACCTGGACAAGGCGCAGAAGGCCGCCAACGTCGCGGGCTTCCCCGCGCGCAAGGCCGAAGCCGCGCGTCGCGGCAAGCTGCGGGGCCTTGGGTATTCCTGCTATATCGAGGCCTGCGGCATCGCGCCCTCGGCGGCCGTCGGATCGCTGGGTGCGGGCGTCGGCCTGTGGGAATCGGCCGAAGTCCGGGTGAACCCCGTCGGCACCATCGAGATCCTCACCGGCAGCCACAGCCACGGCCAGGGCCACGAGACGACCTTTGCCCAGATCGTCGCCGACCGCTTCGGCGTGCCGATCAACAACGTGTCCATCGTGCACGGCGACACCGACAAGGTGCAGATGGGCATGGGCACCTACGGCTCGCGGTCGGGCGCGGTCGGCATGAGCGCCATCGTCAAGGCGATGGACAAGGTCGAGGCCAAGATCCGCAAGATCGCCGCGCACCAGCTGGAAGCGTCCGAGGATGACATCGTCATCGAGGGCGGCGAGGTGAAGGTCGCGGGCACCGACAAGAAGATGGCCTGGCATGAGGTCGGCCTGGCCGCCTATACCGCCCACAACCTGCCTGCCGGCATGGAACCGGGTCTCAAGGAAGGCGCCTTCTACGACCCGGTCAACTTCACCTTCCCCGCCGGCTGCTACATCGCCGAGGTCGAGGTGGACCCCGACACGGGCGTGACCAAGATCGTCCAGTTCACGGCGGCCGACGATTTCGGCACGATCATCAACCCCAACATCGTCGAGGGGCAGGTCCACGGCGGCGTGGCCCAGGGGATCGGGCAGGCGATGCTGGAGAGCGTGGTCTACACCGACGACGGGCAGCTTCTGACCGGGTCCTACATGGACTACGCGATGCCGCGGGCTGACGACGTGCCGTTCTACACGATCGAGCACAACACGACCGTCTGTCCGAACAATCCCCTCGGGATCAAGGGCTGCGGCGAGGCGGGCGCGATCGGCGCGCCGCCCGCGGTGATCAACGCGATCACCGATGCCATCGGGTCGAACGACCTGTCGATGCCCGCGACCCCCGCCCGGGTCTGGGCGGCGATCAGCGCCGCGCGTCCGCGCGTGGCGGCCGAGTAAGGGAGCGAGAGCCATGTATGACGTCCACTACCACCGCCCCGCCACGCTGGATGACGCGCTGAACCTTCTGGCCGGCGCGGATGACGGCAAGATCCTGTCGGGCGGGCAGACGCTGCTGCCCACCATGAAGCAGCACCTGGCCGCGCCCACTGACCTGGTCGATGTCCGCCGCATCCCGGGGATGCGCGGCATCAAGGTCGAGGGTGGGCACCTGGTGATCGGGGCCGCCACGACGCATGCCGAGGTCGCGGGCAGCGCCGAGGTCCGCCAGGACATCCCCTCGCTGGCGAGCCTCGCCAGCGGGATCGGCGACCCGGCGGTGCGCCACATGGGCACCATCGGCGGGTCCATCGCGAACCACGACCCGGCGGCGGACTACCCCTCGGCGGTGCTCGCCCTGAACGGGATCGTGGTCACGAACCGGCGCCAGATCGCGGCGGATGACTTCTTCACCGGCCTGTTCTCGACCGCGCTCGAGGAAGGGGAGATCATCACCGCCGTCCGCTTTGCCCCGCCGAAACGGGGGGCCTATGCTAAGTTCCCCAACCCCGCGTCGCGGTATGCGATGGTGGGGGTCTATGTGGCCGACACGGCCTCGGGCGTGCGGGTGGCGGTTACCGGGGCGGGCGAGAACGGGGTGTTCCGGCATGGGGCGCTGGAGGCCGCGCTGGGCCGGAGCTTCACCCCGGCGGCGGTCGAGGGCGTGGCGACCCCGGCGGCAGGCCTTCTGTCCGACATCCACGGCGATGCCGCCTATCGGGCGCATCTGGTGGGGGTGATGGCGAAACGGGCCGTCGCGGCGGCGCTGGGCTAGGGGGCTTCCCCCCTTCGCGGTGCCGGTTCCGGCTGGCACCGCGGGTTTTGTGCACATGTGCACAAACGGTCAAGCCGTTGGAATCGCTCAGGGATGGGTGTGCACGGTAGGGTTTGGTTTACCCGTGTGCACGCGGGGTTGACGGGGCGGGCGTTGCGGGTCAGTCGCCCCGGCCCAGGTGGCGCAGGGCGTCCATCGACCCGTGCAGGACGCGGATTACCCGCACATGGTCATCCATGATCCGGTAGAACGCGACGTGCCGCCCGGTGACAAGACGGCGCAGCCCGGGCAGCAGGTCGGAACAGTCCGGACCGAGCCGAGGGTTACCTGCCAGCCGGTCGAGCGTCGCGGCGATCTGGTCGAGGTACGCGTCCGCCTGCGCGTCGCCCCATGTCGCTTGGGTCGTGTCCCAGATGCCGATCAGGTCGTCCCGCGCCGCGGCAGTCAGCCGGACCTCAGCCACCGCGCGCTGCCATGCGCCGCCGCGCCTCGGCCCGGATGTCGGCAAGGTCGAGGGGACCTGCGTCGGGCGACGCGTCGCCTTCCATCAGCGCCACACGCAGCCGGGCGCGCTGACCTTCCTGCTCCTCCAGCAGCCGCAGGGCCGCGCGCATGAGCTCGGATGCCGAGGCATAGCGGCCTTCCTGCAGCATCAGTGCGATGAAGCGGTCCCAGTGGGGACCAAGGGTGACGCTGGTTCCGGCCATGCGGAGGCTCCTGTCGGTACGCATAGTTAGGATATGTGCGTAGTGCGGGGTGGGTCAAGATTGGGGCGGGCGTGCGAGCACGCACCCTACGGCGCTTGGCCGACGGTGTTCCCCGCGCCAAGCGAGGGGCAGCCGCGTGAGCCACCCGGGCAGCGGAGGACCGCCTGACCGGCCAGCCGCTTGGGTGCCACCAGCGCGCCGAACGAGGTCGTCCGACCTGACGCCACAAAGTGCAGATGCCCGGCGGAGCAGCGGCTGACCGCGGCCCCTTGAGGTGGGTGGTGGGTGGATTGCCCAACCTACGCCTGCTGACTGGAAACTCTTAGAGTCGATAGGGCTCAATAAATGCCTGCAGCTTCTTAGGAACGGAAGGCCAACTCCGTGTGCCGTCGATCCATGCTTTCGACCTCGTCCCTTCGAGCAGACCAGCGTTAACGATTTCTTGGCGCACGTCATCGTGGGGATAAAGAAACCACGCTTCGCCGTCGCGAAAGGCAATGTGAAGCCCACGACCAAGATACTTCTGGTCGAAACTAAATCGACCCTTCAGCTGGATACGAAGGAATGTCGAACCATCAATATGCATGGCGATGAAGTCTGCACCAAGGAAGTCGTCAGACAACCTGATGCAGTTGAAGCCGTAGTCAGCCATTACCGATGCAACCTTGTGGAAGTTGTAGTTCTCTTGCTGCCGAGAGTTCAGCTTTGCGTAGTTAATCCGCGCGAACACGCCTCAGCCTCCTGTGTGAGAGTGGAAAGGACGCAAACTAAGGTCCGTCGTATTTCCCCATGCGGCCTCAGCCTCGGAGGACTACCTCAAACTAATAGTGTGGCGCTGATCACGTTTTCCGACGCCCGCCCCGCGGGCGTCGAGATTCACATCCCCTCCAGTTCATCAATCATCCCGGCGATCACCGACAGCCCCCGGTCCCAGAAGGCCGGGTCGCTCGCGTCCAGACCGAAGGGCTTTAGCAACTCGGAATGGTGCTTGGCCCCGCCCGCCCGCAGCATGTCGAAGTATTTCGCCTGGAACCCCGCGTCGCCGTCGCGGTAGACGGCGTAGAGCGCATTCACCAGCCCGTCGCCGAACGCATAGGCATAGACGTAGAACGGCGAGTGGACGAAGTGGGGGATGTAGGCCCAGAAGGTCTGGTAGCCGTCCATGAACTCGAACGCGGGGCCGAGGGATTCGCCCTGCACGCTCATCCACAATTCGCCGATCTGGTCGGGGGTCAGTTCGCCCCCGCGCCGGGCGGCGTGCAGCTTCACCTCGAAGTCGTAGAAGGCGATCTGGCGGACAACGGTGTTGATCATGTCCTCGACCTTGCCGGCCAGCAGGACCTTGCGTTCGGCCTGGTCCTTCGCCCCGTTGAGCAGGCGCTGGAAGGTCAGCATCTCGCCGAAGACGCTTGCGGTTTCGGCGAGCGTCAGGGGCGTGGAGGCGAGGAGTTCGCCCTGGCCCGCGGCGAGGCGCTGGTGCACGCCGTGGCCGAGTTCGTGGGCGAGCGTCATCACGTCGCGCGGCTTGCCGAGGTAGTTGAGCATGACGAAGGGGTGCGCGTCGGTGACGGTGGGGTGGGCGAAGGCGCCGGGGGCCTTGCCGGGCTTGACCCCTGCGTCGATCCAGCCCCGGTCGAAGAAGGGGCGCGCGAGGTCGGCGAGGGCAGGGTCGAAGGCGGCGTAGGCGGACAGGACGGTGTCCTGCGCCTCGGTCCACGGCACCAGGCGGTCGGTCTCCATGGGGAGCGGCGCGTTGCGGTCCCAGACCTGGAGTTTCTCCAGCCCCAGCCAGCGCGCCTTGAGCGCGTAGTAGCGGTGCGAGAGGCGGGGGTAGGCGGCGACGACGGCGTTGCGCAGCGCCTCGACCACCTCGGGTTCGACGTGGTTGGACAGGTGGCGGCCGTAGGTGGCCGAGGGCATCTTGCGCCAGCGGTCCACGATCTCCTTCTCCTTGGCGAGCGTGTTGTGGACGCGGGCGAAGAGGGGGAGTTTGGCGGCGAAACCGCTGGCAAGCGCCCGGGCGCCGGATTCGCGGCGGCTGCGGTCCTGTTCGGTGAGGAGGTTGAGCGTGGCCTCGATCCCGAGGTCGTCGTCGCCGACGCGGAAGGTCATGGCGGCGATGGTCTCGTCAAACAGCTTGTTCCAGGCGGCGGCGCCGACGGTCGAGGTGTCGTGGAGGAAGCGTTCCAGTTCGTCCGACAGCTGGTGCGGGCGCATGGCGCGCATGCGGTCGAAGATGGGGCGGTAGCGGGCGAGGTCCGCGTCGGCGAAGAGCGCGGTCAGGGCGGCGTCGTCGATGCGGTTGACCTCGAGCGAGAAGAAGACAAGGGGCGTGGTGGCGTCGGTCACGCGGTCCTGGGTGTCGGACATGAACTTGGCGCGGGCGGGGTCGGTGGTGAACTGGTAGTAGCGCAGGCCCGCGTAGGACATCAGGCGCCCGGCGGTCATGTCGATG
>DBBA01000341.1 GCA_002291955.1 Rhodobacteraceae bacterium UBA996
CACGAAACCGGCAGCAGGCCAGGCATCGCGCTGGGCGTTCAGCCAGTCCACGACCGCCCGCTCAGGCGCCGCGCGCATCGGTTCCGAGATGACATTGGTGTCCAGCACAATCATCCGAAGTCGGCGGGCGCGATGGGGGTGCGGTCGCGGGCTACCGGCGGGAAGTCGGCGACGCGGGCGCGGGCGAAGGCGGTGACGACATCGCCCAGCCGTTCGGGCGGGCGCGTCGCCTCGTCGAGGATGCGGCGCGCCGCCTCCTCTGTGCTGATGCCCTGTTCGGCGGCGTGCAGGCGCAGGCGGCGGTGCACCTCGTCGGGCAGGTTGCGGACGGTCATGGTGGGCATGGCGGGCGCCTCCGGATTGAAGTCGTACAGTATTTGTGACAGCGATGACAGCATCTTGTAAGTATGCTGTCATGCCTGCGTCTGGCGCGGGCGGGGGGCGGCGCGCTCGGCCTTGATCCGGGCCAGCAGGGCGGTGGCGTGTTCGTCGGTGGGGTCTTGGGGGACGAGGCGGCCGGAGAAGGCCTGTTTCAGGATCGACTGGCGCATGGCCTCGGCGCGGGTGAGGGCGGCGTCGATCTCGGCATCGAGCCGCGCGGCGGCTTCGAGGCGCGCGTCGAGGATACGGATGATCTCGGCCTGTTCAGAGGGCGAGCAAAAGGGCACCGGCAGCGCTTTGGGGACCGTCTTGTTAATCGACGCAAGGTTCGTCGTCTGCTTGCCGCCTTCCTCGAAGTAGTCGCGGCCGAAGCTGTTGCCCCAATGAGAGATGAACTGTGACCAAGTCTGATCATGGCGGAAGGGGCTTTGATGGTGTGACTGCCCCCCGACGGCATCGGTGTGCCAAGGTGGGTCAGCGACGATCCACGAGGAGGGCGGTCACACCATCAGAGCCAACCGGGATCAGCTCGGTGCAGGCGGGTGCGGCGTCCAAGCAGGCCGGGGCGATCCCGGCCGGGGCCTTCGGTGTCGGGACCGGGGCGGCGAGCGCCGCGGTGGGCAGGCCCAGCGCGAGGGCGAGGGCGAGGGCAGCGGCGGCAAGTGTCTTCCTCACGTACCCCCATGCTCAGGATGTGCGTTGGCATGACGCCGGGGACGGCCCTTGCGGATACGTGAGGGCACAACGGGAAATTGCTGGCCCGGTGCGGCCGGTGCAGCGGCGTCGCACAACCAGAAGAAAACGGTTGGAGGGGATCGGCGGAAACCCGGCGATGACGGGCCGATCTGTTGCAGGCGCGGGCGCTGATGCGGGGCGGCAGGGGCGACGTCGGGCGCTGCGTCCCCCGGCTGTGTCAGGCGGACGGATCGCGGGGGGCGCCCGCGTCGGATGCCGCGTCGGATGCGGGGTCGGCCTGGCCGATGCCGCGGAACACCGCGCGGAAGGGCAGCGCCCAGAGGATGCCGAGACCGATGTAGATCACCAGTTCCAGCCACATGGGCGGACGGTCGAACAGGTCCACCACGTTGACCGCCACCACGATGTAGAGCGGCAGGCCCACGAGCAGGATCAGGAGCGACCAGCGGCGGCGGGCCTTGTAGGAGAGCGGCATCGGGTGGGTTCCCGGACTTCGGTTGCGGCGGGTCAACGGTCCACGAACGGGTCGGTCACGAGGATCGTGTCGTCACGCTCGGGCGAGGTGGAAAGTAGGGCCACCGGGCACTGGATCAACTCCTCGACCCGGCGGACGTACTTGATCGCCGCCGCCGGAAGGTCGGCCCAGCTGCGCGCGCCTGCCGTGCTGTCGTGCCAGCCCTCCATCTCCTCGTACACGGGTTCCACCTGGGCCTGCAGGGCGGCGGCGGTGGGCAGGTAGTCGAAGGTCTGCCCGCCGATCCGGTAGCCGGTGCAGATGCGCAAGGTCTCGAACCCGTCCAGCACGTCGAGCTTGGTCAGCGCGATGCCGGTGACGCCGGACAGGGCGCAGGTCTGGCGCACGAGGACCGCGTCGAACCAGCCGCAGCGGCGCTTGCGCCCCGTCACCGTGCCGAATTCGTGGCCGCGTTCGCCGAGGCGTTCGCCGGTCGCGTCGTGCAGTTCGGTGGGGAACGGGCCTTCGCCCACGCGGGTGGTGTAGGCCTTGACGATGCCCAGCACGAAGCCCGCCGACGCAGGGCCCATGCCCGACCCTGCCGCGGCCTGACCTGCCAGCGTGGTGGACGACGTGACGAACGGATAGGTGCCGAAATCCACGTCGAGAAGCGACCCTTGCGCACCCTCGAACAGGATGCGGTGGCCCGCGCGGCGGCGGTCATCGAGCACCTTCCACACCGGGCGGGCGAAGGGCAACAGGCGGGGGGCCGCGTCCAGCAATTGCGCCCGCAGCGCCGCACGGTCCACCGGTGGCAGGCCGAGGCCCGCGCGCAGCGCGTCGTGGTGGGTGAGCAGGCGGTCGATCCGGGCATCCAGCGTGGCCGCATCGCCGAGGTCGGCCACGCGGATGGCGCGGCGGCCGGCCTTGTCCTCGTAGGCAGGACCAATGCCGCGGCCCGTCGTGCCGATCCTGGCCACGCTCACCTGCGCCTCGCGCGCGCGGTCGAGTTCCCCGTGGAGCGGCAGGATGAGAGGCGCGTTTTCCGCAATGATCAGGTTGTCGGGGGAGACGGTGATCCCCTGCCCCGCCAGCCGGTCGATCTCGGCGAATAGGGCCCAGGGGTCGAGGACGACACCATTGCCGATGACCGACAGCTTGCCGGGGCGCACGATCCCCGAGGGCAGGAGCGAGAGCTTGTAGGTGACCCCGTCGATCACCAGCGTGTGGCCCGCGTTGTGGCCGCCCTGGAAGCGCACGATCACGTCGGCGCGTTCGGACAGCCAGTCCACGATCTTGCCCTTCCCCTCGTCGCCCCACTGGGCGCCGACGACGGTGACGTTGGCCATGCGGGGTCTCCTGCGGGGTTCGGACCGGCGCCCTTCTAGCGGGGTGCGGCAGGAGGGGAAAGGGGCGGGGGAAATGGCGACGAAACGCGCGGTCCGTGCGAGACTGCGCGCGTTGTCGCAACGCCGGAGGATGGCCATGCCGATATCGCAGCGCGCCCTGTCGCTGACGCCCGCCCATGTCGCCCGGGTCCACCGCGTGGTCGAGGATACCGGGCCGCCGCCCGGGGTCGCGCAGCAGACGGATGCGGACTATGCCGACTGGGTGGCGCGGATCGTGGCGGGGCACCCGGACCGGACGCAGGCCACACGGCTGTTCGCCTACGGGTCGCTGATCTGGAAGCCCGAGGGGGCGTATCGGCTAGACCGACCCGGGGTGGCGCGCGGCTGGCACCGGGCGTTCTGCCTGCGGATGCACCGGTTCCGCGGCACGCCCGATGTGCCGGGACTGATGATGGCGCTGGACCGGGGCGGGCAGTGCCGGGGGATGCTATATACCCTGGGGGACGATGATCTGGAGGGCCAGCTTGACCGGCTGTTCCGGCGCGAGTTCACGGTGAAGCCGATCAACAGCATGCCGCGCTGGCTGGTGGTGCAGACGGCCGAGGGGCCTGTGACGGCGCTGGGGTTCGTGATGAACCGCGCCTCGCCCTATGACACCGGGCGGCTGCCGCCCGAGGAGGTCGCGCGGGTGCTGGCCCGGGCCTGCGGGCATTGGGGCACGGGGGCGGAGTACCTGATGAACACCGTGCAGCACCTGGAGGCGCATGGCATCCGCGACTGCGGGCTGTGGCGTCTGCAGCGGCTAGTGGCGCAGGAGATCGACAGGAGCTGAGGGGGTGGACAGGCGCTGCGCGCGCCGACAAGGCTGGCGCGGCCGGAGCCGGGAGTGAGCCATGGGATTTGTCCTGCGCCTGATCGTGTCGTTTGCGCTGGTGGCCGCGACGTGGAACCCGACGGCGTTCAGTTTCGTCCGCTGGGCGATGGACACGCCGGGGCAGGTGCCGCTCAAGGTGCTGGGCGGGTTGGTGCTTCTGGCGCTGTATGTCGTCGTGCTGACGGCGGTGTTGCGCGGGATCGGGGTGCTGGGGGTGATCCTGGTGCTGGGGGTGACGGCGGCGGCGGCCTGGGTGCTGGTGGACTGGGGGTGGCTGCGGCTCGACAACCCCGGGGCGGTGGCCTGGGTCGCGATCCTCGCGCTGTCGCTGGTGCTGGCGGTCGGCATGTACTGGGGCATCCTGTGGCGCCGCCTGACCGGGCAGGTCGAGACCGAGGACCAGCCCGGGACCTGACGCCTGCGCCATTCGGCGGCCGCGGCAGGGCGGGGTTGCGGCGGGGCGGTCGTCCCTCTAGATAGCCGGGGTCAGCCGGAGCCCGCCCTGCCCATGGAAAACGTCGTCCTGATCGTGCACCTGATCCTAGCGCTTGCGCTGATCGCGGTTGTGCTGTTGCAGCGGTCCGAGGGTGGCGGTCTGGGCATGGGCGGCGGTGGCGGCGTGATGAGCGCGCGCGGCGCGGCCACGGCGCTGGGCAAGCTGACCTGGGGGCTGGCGATCGCATTCATCTGCACCTCGCTGACCCTGACCGTGATCGCGGCGCAGAACACCGAGGGCGCGTCGGTCCTGGACCGGCTGGGCGATGCGCCCGCGCCGACGGAGACGGCGCCGCAACTGCCTGCGGGCAGCGACCTGTTGCCGCCGCCCGCGACGGACGCGCCCGCGGCGCCGCCGCGCGCCGCCGACTGATCCCGCCATGGCGGCCCTTGCCGCCCCGCTTCGCCTGATCTGGTGGGTGGCCTGCCATGCGCCGGTGGCACTGGCGCTGGCTGCGGTGGCGCTGCAGGCGGCCTGGGCCATCGACACCCGCGCGCTGTGGTATTCCGACGAGTTGCGCTATGCCGAGGCGACGCGCGCCCTGCTGCAGGACGGCCAGTGGATCGTCCTGAGCCTGAACGGGGTCCCCTACCCCGACAAGCCGCCCCTGTGGTTCTGGATGCTGGCGGGGCTGGAGCGCGCGTTCGGGATGGGCCTGCCCACGACGCTGTGGCTGGGGTCGGCGGTGTCGATGGGGCTGCTGTTGGCCGCGTCCGATGTGCTGGCCCGCGCGCTGGGCCTGTCGCGCGAGGTGCGCGGGGCGGCGATGCTGGTGATGCTGTCCAGCGTGCTGGTGCTGGGGCTGGTCCATTACATCCGCATGGACATGCTGTTTTCGGCGCTGATCCTGCTCGCCATGGCGGGGTTCTGGCGGCACTACGCCGACCACGGGCCGGGGTGGCTGGCGGTGGCCGGGTTCTTCGCGGCGGGGCTCGCGATCATCACCAAGGGGCCGCTGGGCCTGTTGATCCCGCTGGTGCCGGTGGTGCTGTTCCTTCTCTGGTCGGGCGGGACAGGCCGCCTGTTCAGCCGCGTCACCCTGTGGGGACTGCTGGCCGCGGCGCTGCCGGTGGTGGCCTGGCTGGCGGCGGTGGCGGCGGTGGCGGGGCCCGCGTTCCTGACCGAGCGGCTGATCGGCGAGCAGGTGGTGGCGCGGGCGACGGATGCGTTCCACCACCGCGAGCCGTGGCACTATTACGTCCGGATGTTGCCGATCCTCGCGCTGCCCTGGGCGGCGCTGGTGGTGGCGGCCCCGGGCCGCGCGGTCGATCCGCGCGCCTGGGGCGCCGTCTGGCGCGGCCGGCGGCAGGCGGGGGCAACCGCTTTCCTGGTCCTGGGGGTGATTGGCATCTTCGCGCTTCTGTCCGCGCTCAGCGGCAAGGTCGCGATCTATGTCCTGCCGATGCTGCCGATGCTGGCGATGCTGGCGGGACTGGCGCTGACGGCGTCCCTGCCGGGGCTGGCCCGCGGCATGGTCGCGGTCGGCGTAGCGCTGGGGCTTCTGGCCGCGGGCATGGTCTGGGTGGCCGCGACGGGGGCCACCGCCGTGCCCTGGTGGGCCCCGGCGCTGGGCGCCGCGCTGCTGGCGGCCGCGGCCGGGATCGCGGTTGCGGGACGCCGCGCGCCGACGCTGGCCCTGCCCGCGCTGGCGGTCGTCATGGGCCTGTGGGCGACATCGCAGGTGCTGCTGACCCTGCCCGCGCTGAACGGCGCCCTGTCCACGCAGGCCCCCGCCACGATCCTGCGCGATCAGGCGGCCGGGGGCGCGCACCCGGTCGCCTATCGCACCTATTCGGGGGTGTTCAGCTTCTACGCGGGCCGCGCGGTGGACGAGATCGCCACCCCCGAGGACCTGGCCGCGCGACTGGCGGCGCATGACAGCCTGGTGGTCGTCGGGCGGACCCGGCACCTGGACGGCCTGCCGGGCCTGGACGCCGCCGAGGAACTGGACCGGCGCGAGATCTGGGGCGCGGGCGGCACCTATGTGGTGCTGCGCGTGCCGGGTCACCGCGCGCAAACACCGGCTGCACCTGTGGAAAACGCGCCAGCGGTAGTCGCGCCCAACCCCTGACGCCACGACATGTGGGGGATATCGCGCTTGTGGCCCGCCCTCAAAGCGACTAGACGTCAAATCCCGTGGAGGGGTGATCCGACCATCGCCCCGGGCCGCAGAATCGGCAGACCACACCGGCAATCACGGGGGCCCCGGACATGGCGCGATACGTCTTCATCACCGGTGGCGTGGTGTCCTCGCTGGGCAAGGGTCTGGCGTCGGCTGCACTCGGTGCGCTCCTGCAAGCCCGTGGATTCACGGTCAGGTTGCGCAAGCTCGACCCCTATCTGAACGTCGATCCGGGCACGATGAGCCCGTTCGAGCATGGCGAGGTCTTCGTCACCGACGACGGTGCCGAGACCGACCTCGACCTTGGTCACTACGAGCGCTTCACCGGTGTTCCTGCCCGCAAGACCGATTCGATCAGCTCGGGCCGCATCTACATGAACGTGCTGGAGAAGGAGCGGCGCGGCGACTACCTGGGCAAGACGATCCAGGTGGTTCCGCACGTGACGAACGAGATCAAGGAGTTCCTGCGCATCGGCGATACCGAGGTCGATTTCATGCTGTGCGAGATCGGCGGCACGGTCGGCGACATCGAGGGCCTGCCGTTCTTCGAGGCGATCCGCCAGTTCGCGCACGAGCAGCCGCGCGGGCAGTGCATCTTCATGCACCTGACGCTGTTGCCGTATCTGGCGGCGTCGGGCGAACTCAAGACCAAGCCCACCCAGCATTCGGTCAAGGAACTGCAGTCCATCGGCATCGCCCCCGACGTGCTGGTGTGCCGGTCGGAACACCCGATCCCCGAGCGCGAGCGCGAGAAGATCGCGCTGTTCTGCAACGTCCGGAAAGAGGCGGTGGTGGCCGCCTATGACCTTCGGTCGATCTACGAGGCGCCGCTGGCGTACCATCGCGAGGGGCTGGACCAGGCGGTGCTGGACGCCTTCGGCATCTCGCCCGCGCCCAGGCCCAACCTGGCCCGCTGGGACGACGTGATGGACCGGCTGCACCACGCCGAGGGGCAGGTGCGGGTGGCGATCGTCGGCAAGTACACGCAGCTGGAGGACGCCTACAAGTCGATTGCCGAGGCGCTGACGCACGGCGGGATGGCGAACCGGGTGCGGGTCAAGGCGGAATGGATCGACGCCGAGATCTTCGAGCGCGAGGATCCGGCGCCGTATCTGGAGGGGTTCCACGCGATCCTGGTGCCCGGCGGGTTCGGCGAGCGGGGAACCGAGGGCAAGATCAAGGCCGCGCAGTTCGCCCGGGAACGGCGGATCCCCTACCTCGGCATCTGTCTGGGCATGCAGATGGCGGTGATCGAGGCGGCGCGGAACACGCTGGGGCTGGCGCGGGCGGGGTCCGAGGAGTTCGACCACGAGAAGGGCGAGAAGCGGTTCGAACCCGTGGTCTATCACCTGAAGGAATGGGTGCAGGGCAACCACACGGTCGCGCGCAAGGTCGATGACGACAAGGGCGGCACCATGCGGCTGGGGGCCTATACCGCGCACCTGAAGGCCGGGTCGAAGGTGGCGGGGGTCTATGGTGCGGGGGTGATCGAGGAACGCCACCGCCACCGCTACGAGGTGGACATCAAGTACCGCGACCGGCTGGAGACATGCGGACTGACGTTCTCGGGCATGTCACCGGACGGGCGCCTGCCCGAGATCGTGGAATGGGCGGACCACCCCTGGTTCATCGGGGTGCAGTTCCACCCCGAGCTGAAGTCCAAGCCCTTTGCGCCGCACCCGCTGTTCGCCGATTTCGTGCGCGCGGCGGTCGAGGTGTCGCGGCTGGTGTGAGCCGCGACCGATGCGGACGCGGGCCGTGCCGGCCCGCGACGCCGTTGTCTCGCCGGCCGGCCTGCGCCGGTCCGGCTCGGACGCTTCGGATATTTGAGACAGGATGAGCGACCCTGCTCTTTCATCCTGTCTCAAGTATTCCGGGGTGCGGGGCAGAGCCCCGCTTCTCCCCCGCCCTCAGCGCACCGCGGCCTTCAGCGTGTCGGCGAGGTCCGTCCGTTCCCAGCTGAACCCGCCGTCAGCCTCGGGGGCGCGGCCGAAGTGGCCGTAGGCCGAGGTCCGGGTGTAGATCGGGCGGTTCAGTTGCAGCTTCGTGCGGATGCCGGTCGGGGTGAGGTCCACCACGTCGGGGTTCAGCAGCACGGCCTCGATCGCGGCTTCGGGGACGGTGCCGGTGCCGTGGGTGTCCACATAGACCGACAGGGGCCGCGCCACCCCGATGGCATAGCTGACCTGGATCGTGCAGCGCCGGGCCAGCCCCGCGGCGACCACGTTCTTGGCCAGCCAGCGCGCGGCATAGGCCGCCGAGCGGTCCACCTTGGTCGGGTCCTTGCCCGAGAAGGCGCCGCCGCCGTGGGGAGCCGCCCCCCCATAGGTATCGACGATGATCTTGCGCCCCGTCAGACCGGCATCACCGTCCGGGCCACCGATCACGAAGGCCCCCGTCGGGTTCACGTGCCAGACGGTGTCGCGCGTCAGCAGATCGCCCAGCACGCGCCGCGCATAGGGTTCCACGATGGCGCGCACGTCGCCGCTGGTCAGTTTCGGGTCGAGGTGCTGGTGCGAGATGACGATCTGCGTGACCTCGACGGGCTTGCCCCCCGCATAGCGAAGCGACACCTGCGACTTCGCGTCGGGACCGAGCTTCGGCTCGGCGCCGGATTTCCGCGCCTGCGCAAGATCGCGCAGGATCTGGTGCGCGTACTGGATCGGCGCAGGCATGAGTTCGGGCGTCTCGTCGGTCGCATAGCCGAACATGATGCCCTGGTCGCCCGCGCCCTGTTCCTTGCCGCCCTCGCCCGTCACGCCTTGCGCGATGTGGACGGACTGCTCGTGCAGGAAGTTCAGCACATGGCAGGTGTTCCAGTGGAACTTTTCCTGCTCGTAGCCGATGTCGTGGATGCAGTCGCGGGCGATCTGGCCGATGCGGCCCATCACGTCCTTCAGCCGTTCGCCGCCCGGGCGTCCGTCGCGTTCAGGCAGGCCGATCTCGCCGCCGATCACCACGAGCCCGGTCGTGGCGAAGGTCTCGCATGCGACGCGGGCATTGGGATCCTCGCGCAGGAGGTAGTCGAGAACGGCATCCGACACGCGGTCGCACAGTTTGTCGGGGTGGCCCTCCGAGACGCTCTCGGACGTGAACACGTAGTCGGCACGGGACATGGGAGTGCTCCATTGGAATATCGCCGCCCCGCCAGGAAGCCGTTGGGGCGGCATGGAGAGCGTCCCTAGTCTGCGCCCGGGGCGGGGTCAACGGGGCGCGCGCGCGCGCCATGCGACAAGCCCGAGGAGCAGCAGGGCCAGGGCGACCAGCACCGGCCCGTCGGCCCGGCGTGCATAGTGCGTCGCCGGGCGTGCACCGGGCAGGGGCGCGTCGATCCGCCCCTCGACGCCCAGCGGCAGGCTGTGGGTCACCCGGCCCCAGGGATCGACCATCGCCGAGATGCCGGTGTTGGCGGACCGGGCGAGCGGCAGGCCCTGCTCGATCGCGCGCACCCGCGCCTGGGCAAGGTGCTGCCAGGGCCCAGCGACCGTGCCGAACCAGGCGTCGTTGGTCAGCTGCACCAGCAGGGACGGGCGGTCGTGACTGTCCGCGGGGGGGCGGGCATGGGCGGGAAAGATCGCCTCGTAGCAGATCAGCGGCAGGACATGGCCGATCCGCCCGCCGACATCCATCAGGTCGGGCCCGGGACCGGGCGTGAACCCGAACCCGAAGCGGGCGGCGAAGGCGCCGATGCCCACCCGGGCGAGGAGGTCGCCGAAGGGGATGTACTCGCCGAAGGGCACCAGATGGTGCTTGTCGTAGGGACGCACGACGGGCGGCCCGTCGGGGCCGAGCAGGATCGCGCTGTTGTAGTAGCGCAGGTCGTCGGCCCGGGTGATCCCCAGGATCACGTCGGCGTCCCCTGCCGCCACCCGGATATCGGTCAGAAGATCGCCCGACTGGTCCAGCAGCGTCGGCAATGCGGATTCGGGCCACAGGATCAGGTCCGGCGGCGGGGCGCCGTCATCCCGCGCCGCCGTCAGCGCCACCTGCCGGTCGTAGAACACCTGCGCCCAGCCCGGATCCCATTTCAGCCGCTGGTCCGCATTGGGCTGGACGATGCGGACGGCAGGCGCGCCGTGCCTCGCGTCCGGCGGCGGCACGCGCGCGGCACCCGCAAGGTCCAGGACGAGGAGCATCGACGGCGGAAGGACGGCCAGCCAGCGCCACCGCCCCGACCGCATCAGGACCGCCGCCGCGGTCCCGGCCGCCAGCGTCGTCAGCAGCGTGACCCCGTGGATGCCCGCGACCGATGCCCACTGGATCAGCCCGCGCTCGGTCCAGATGTAGCCGGTCAGCGCCCAGGGGAACCCGGTCAGCACATGGGTGCGCACCAGGTCCACCACCGCGAGCGACAGGCCGAAGGCGAACCCGCGGCTGGCCGGATCGCGCCCGAGTGCGGCCGCGATGGTCCCGGCCATCCCCCAGAACAGCGCCATCCCGCCAACCATCAGGACCACGGCAAAGGGCGCCATCCAGCCGTGCCGCTCGGGCTCGACCAGGAAAGGCTCGGCGATCCAGAACAGCGTGACGCCGAAGTAGCCGACGCCCGCCAGCCAGCCACGACGGAAAGCCGCCCGCCAGGTCGGCGCCGCGCCGACAAGAATGGCTGCGGCAATCAGGGCCGCGACGGCGGGCCAGACCAGCGACAGGGGCACCTGTCCGGCACCCGCGCCAGCGCCCGCCGCGACCGGCAGCAGGACCCGCCATCGCGCCATGCCGACTGCGACCCCGGCCGCGGGGACGGTCACGCCGCGGCGTCGGCCTCGGCGGCTGCGTCGCCCGCCGCAGCCTTGATCCGAACGCGCAACCGCTTGATCCGCCGCGGATCGGCGTCGGTCACCTCGATCTCGACCCCGGCCTCGGGGTGCGGGATCACCTCACCCCGCGCCGGCACACGGCCCGACAGCACGAAGGCAAGGCCGCCGACGGTGTCGATTTCCTCGGGGTCGGCATCGGGTGGGACGAGCCTGCGACCGATCGCGGCCTCGAATTCGGCCAGCGGCGCCCGGGCCTGCACCACCCAGACCGAGGGGCTTTCCTGGGTCCAGGGGTTGCCCTCTTCGGTGTCGTGCTCGTCCTCGATCTCGCCGATGACCTGCTCGACCAGATCCTCGAGCGTGACCAGGCCGTCCACCCCGCCATATTCGTCGATCACCAGGGCCATGTGCGCGCGTTCCGACTGCATCTTCTGCAGGAGAACCCCGATCGGCATGGATGGCGGCGCATAGATCAACGGGCGCAGCATGCGGCGCAGGTTGAACCGCGCCGGCCCGCCGTCGAACCCGTGGGTCAGCGCAAAGTCCTTGAGGTGGACGAAGCCGAGCGGCGTGTCGAGCGTGCCCTTGTAGACCGGGATCCGGGTCATGCCTGATTCGCGAAAGACGGCGACCAGATCGTCCCGGCGGATGGTGGCGGGAACGGCCACGATCTCGGCCTTGGGCACGGCCACGTCATAGACGCGCAGGCGCCGCAGGTTGCCGATCCCGGGAAGCTGCGCCGACAGGGATGGCACGGTCTCGGCTGACTGCGTCCTGCCAACCGACTGTTCCGGCGCCATTCTCTGGGCGGGGAGGATGGCACGCAAGCGTCTGAAAAGACCGCGCGCCGGTTGAGTGTCGGGGGAGTGCGCGCCCTGCGCCGCACTAGACGAACCCTCGGTCAATGACCCCATCGTTCCTTTCCGTTCCGTCGGACCCCGGCGGCCCGCCCCTCAATATGGGTCGGCGACGCCAAGGGTTGCAAGTATGGCGACTTCCAGGCCTTCCATCCGGGCGGCATCGGCGTCGTGCACATGATCATAGCCCAGAAGGTGCAGGGTTCCATGAACGATCAGATGCAGGACGTGGTGATCCAGCGGCAGCCCGGCCGCATCGGCTTCGCGCTGGCAGGTCTCCAGCGCCAGCGCGATGTCGCCCAGTTCCGCGGGATCGTCCGGTGTGCCGGGATCGGGTGCCACGGGCGCCGCCCCGGGCGTGTCGGGCGCCAGGTCTTCCGCAGGCCAGGACAGCACGTTGGTCGGCGACGGCTTGCCGCGGAAATCGGCGTTCAGCGCGGCGATGCGGACATCATCCGCGCCCATCAGGCTGACCAGACAGGTGTCGGGATCAAGCCCGATGTGCCCGAGCGTCGCCGCAACCGCCCGGTCCGCGAGCGCCACCAGCCCTGCGGCCTCCCAGCGCGCCTCCTCGATCAGCACCTCGACCGGCACGTCTGCCCTTCATCCTGTCCCAGATATCCCGGGGGGAGCGTCCCGCAGGGGCGCCGGGGGGCAGAGCCCCCCGCCCGGCGCCTCAGCTTGCGCCGTCGGCCTCGTAGGCCTCGATGATCCGCGCGACAAGGGGGTGGCGGACCACGTCCTTCGCGGTGAAGTAGCTGAAGGCGATCCTGTCGATCCCCTGGAGCAGCCGTTCCGCGTCCGCCAGCCCCGACGGCACGCCGCGGGGCAGGTCCACCTGGGTGCGGTCGCCGGTGATGACCATCCGGCTCCCCTCGCCCAGACGCGTCAGGAACATCTTCATCTGCATGGTCGTGGCGTTCTGCGCCTCGTCCAGCACGACGAAAGCGTTCGCCAGCGTCCGCCCGCGCATGAAGGCCAGGGGCGCGATCTCGATCCGCTTCTCGGCGATCAGCTTCTCCACCTGCTTGGCCGGGATGAAGTCGTTCAGCGCGTCATAGAGCGGCTGCATGTAGGGATCGACCTTGTCCTTCATGTCGCCCGGCAGGAAGCCCAGCCGCTCGCCCGCCTCGACCGCGGGGCGCGACAGCACGATGCGGTCCACGTGCCCGCCGAGGAACATCGTCACGCCGACAGCCACGGCCAGATAGGTCTTGCCGGTGCCGGCCGGGCCGATGCCGAAGTTGATGTCGTGCGTGGCGATGGCGTGCAGGTAGGCGGCCTGGTTGGCGCCACGGCCACGGATCGTCCCGCGCTTGACCTTGATCGCGACGTCCTGCGGCGCGTGGCCGAGGTCACGCTCGGTCATGGTCGCGTCATCGGCGCCGAGGCGAACGTGGACGGCCTCCGGCGTCAGCACTTCGCTTTCGCTGTCGGCCCACAGCTCGCGCAGCAGGCGCTCGGCGGGGGGCGCGGCCTTCTCCGGGCCCGAAACGCG
>DBBA01000340.1 GCA_002291955.1 Rhodobacteraceae bacterium UBA996
CTCGCCCTCGCCGATCACCACGGTGCCGCGGATATCGAGCAGGTTCAGCTGCCTGCGCATCCCCTCGACCGCCGCCGCATCGGCCACCTTTTCCCGGCCGCGCCCGATGTGGACAGCCGCCGCCAGCGCCGCAGCCTCGGACACGCGCGCCAGGCCCAGGGACAGCAGGCGGTCGTGGAATTCGGGGCTGTCGGTCATGGGGCACCTTGCGCGAGGGGGACGCCCCCCTTTACCCCCGCGCCCCGGGATCGCCAAGCCTCAGCCGGGCACGAGCCCCTCGGCGGCCAGCACCACCGCCCGCCGCTCGGCCGCCGAGCGCTGGGCGGCAAGCCCCATCGCCACGGCCCACCAGCCATCGGTCAGCGTGACCTCGACCGGCCTCTGCCCCCGTGCGGCGCGGGCAAAGCGCTCGTGCTGGTAGAAGGTCGATCCGTTGTGGTCGCCCGCATCCAGCAGGCGCGGGTCCACCGGCACCTCCAGCACGCGCGGGCCCGGCGGGTTACGGGGGCTGAGGGTGACGGTCGGCACCGGCGCAGGGCCCAGATGCGCGGGCCAGAACCGGCCCGGTCCCGGCACCCGGCATTCGATCTTGCCCAGGGGGCCCATGGCGCTGATCTCTTCCTGATAGCGCGAGCCTTCGGCGAACATGCAGAGTTCCAGCATCGCCCGCGCGCCCTGGGCAAAGTCGACGATCACATAGGCATGGTCCCAGATGTCGGGGGTGCGGCCGTTCACTACCTCGTCCTTGTGGTTCACCGCCTGCCCGCCCGAGGCCATGACCCGCACCGGATCGTCCTTCAGGATCAGCCGCATGAGGTCGAAGAAGTGGCAGCACTTTTCCACCCAGGTGCCGCCCGAGTTGGCGGTGAAGCGGTTCCAGGCGCCGACCTTGGGCAGGAACGGGTAGCGGTGTTCCCGGATCGTCAGCATCCGGATGCCGCCCGTGGCCGCGTCGGCCTCTGCGATCAGGGCGGCGATGGGGGGCATGTAGCGGTATTCCATCGCGACCCACAGCGGCGCGGGGAAGCGGTCGGCGAGTGCCGCCACTCGCGGGGCATCGGCGCCGCGGGTGTAGAGCGGCTTTTCCACCAGCACCGGCAGGGCGCGGGTCTCGGCGATGCGGGTCAGCTGGTTCACATGGCAGTGATTGGGGGATGCGATGACCAGCGCGTCGAGGTCGGTGCGGGCGAGGAGGGCGGCGAGGTCAGGCTCGGCCACCGCGCCCGGGACCAGCGCCAGCGCGGCGGCGCGCATGCCGGGGTCCGGTTCCACCAGCGCCACCACCTGTGCGCCCGGCACAAGCGCGAGGTTGCGCAGGTGTTCCTGCCCCATCATCCCGGCCCCGATCAGGCCGTAGCGGACCGTGTCTGTCATGCTGTTCCCTATGTCAGGCGGGCGACGAAGCGGGCGAGGCGCGCGTCGAACCATGTGCGGCTGTATTCCGCAGGCTGGCCGTCATCGGCCCAGGCGCGGCGTTCGATGAAGCCCGCGGCTGTCCCCGGGGCGGGATCAAAGGCGGCGGGGGTCCAGTCGGGGACAGGGGCCACGCCGACGCGATCCTCGGCCCGGGCGATGGTCAGCCGCAGGCGCTGGCGGTAGGTGAGGTACAGGCTTTCCGACAGGTCTTCGGGTGCGAGCGCGGGCGCGCGGGCGGTGTCGAGCCAGATTTCCTCGATCGCCGCGGGGTCGGGGCCGAGGTGACGGAGGCGGCGGATGCGCCAGGCGTCCGGCGCGGCACCGAAGGCCGGCGCGCCGTCGGGTTTCGGCAGGCGGTCGAGCGAGAGGAGCCGGGCCGTGGGAAGGCCGCCGCCCTCGATCCGCTCCAGCCGGAAGAAAGCATATATATGATCAGGTTCCGGGGCGTTCCTGATGTAGTTTCCAGAGCCCTGGATGCGGGTCAGGAGTCCCTTGGACTGCAACTCGTCCAGCGCGCGGCGGAGCGTGCCGACCGCCACGCCCAACTCGCGCGCCATCTCGCGCTCGGGGGGCAGGCGTGCGCCCTCGACCAGGCGGCCGGCGCGGATGTCGCGGATCAGCGTCTCGGCGATGCGCAGGTAGAGGGGGAGGGCGGCGGTGTCGGGCATCGTGCGGGGCTGGAATTGATCCAGCATTGATGCACTCGTTTCGGGGTGCTAGGCAAGGGGGGTCATGTCAGGGAGGGCGGACGCCCATGAGCATTGTTCCGATCACGTCCCAGGGGCTGGACGCGCTGGAAGTGTCGTGGTTCGCCGCGCTGTGTTCGGACGACTACGCGTATCTCGGCGTGCCGGACGGCGCGTTGCGGTCAAGCTGGGAGCACTGTTCCGCGATCCTGCGCGAGGCCGAGCGGCTGGGGTTCCGCAACATCCTGTGCCCGTCGTCCTATCAGGTGGGGCAGGACACGCTGAGTTTCGTCGCGGGCTGTGCGCCGCTGACCGACCGGATCAACATGCTGGCCGCCGTGCGCTGCGGCGAGATGCATCCGGTGATGCTGGCGCGCACGATTGCCACGCTCGACCACATGCTGACGGGGCGGCTGACGATCAACATCATCAGTTCCGACTTTCCCGGCCAGAAGGAGGACAGCGCGCTGCGGTATCGCAGGTCGCGCGAGGTGGTGGAGATCCTGCGGCAGGCGTGGGCGCGCGAGACCATCGACTACGATGGCGAGTTCTACGCGTTCAAGGGCGTGCCGACGGACCCGGCGAAGCCCTATCAGCAGAACGGCGGGCCGCTGATGTACTTCGGGGGGTACTCGCCCGATGCCATCGACCTGTGCGCGCGGGCCTGCGACGTGTACCTGATGTGGCCCGAGCCCAAGGTGGACATCGCCGAGCGGATGAAGGCCGTGGCGGCGAAGGCGACCGAGTACGGGCGGACGCTGGATTACGGGCTGCGGGTCCACATGATCGTGCGCGACACGGAAGCCGAGGCGAAGGAGTACGCCGAGCATCTGGTGTCCCGGCTTGACGACGAGTTCGGGCAGATCATCCGTGAACGCGCGCATGATGCCGGATCGCTGGGCGTGGCGCGGCAGGCCCGCGCGCGGGAGCTGGCGGACCAGTTCGGCTATGTGGAGCCGCACCTGTGGACCGGGATCGGTCGCGCGCGGTCGGGTTGCGGGGCGGCACTGGTCGGATCGGTCGATCAGGTTATGTCCGAGATCGAGGCGTACCAGCGCATGGGAATCCGGGCCTTCATCTTTTCGGGGTATCCGCATCTGGACGAGTGTCGGCATTTCGGGACCAAGGTGCTGCCGCACCTGAAGACCTGTTCGCTGCCGGTGGAATACGGGCGGGTTCCGGCGCAGGTGCCGGCAACGCCGCTGGGGGTGGGAGTGCGGCGGTGATGGAGCGCATCAAGGTTGCCAAGGGCGTGAAGCTGAGCCGCATCGTCTATGGGATGTGGCGGCTGGGGGATGACGCCGATACCTCGCCTGCCCACGTGCAGGCCAAGGTCGAGGCGTGCCTGGCGCAGGGGATCACGACGCTGGATCAAGCCGACATCTATGGCGGCTACACGGCCGAGGCGATCCTGGGGGCCGCGTTCAAGGCCGCGCCGCACCTGAAGCGGCGGGTCGAGATCGTGACGAAGTGCGGGATCGTCGCGCCGGTGGGGCGGCACGCGGGCGCGCGGGTGAAGCATTACGACACCGGAGCCGCCCATGTGACGCGGGCGGTGGAGGCCAGCTTGCGGGCGATGGGGGTCGAGGTGATCGACCTGTTGCTGATCCACCGGCCCGATCCGATGATGGACCACGAGGAGACGGGGGGTGTCCTCGATGCCCTGGTCGCATCGGGCAAGGTGCGGGCGGTGGGCGTGTCGAATTTCCGCCCCTGGGACATGACGCTGCTGCAGTCGG
This sequence comes from Rhodobacteraceae bacterium UBA996, assembly GCA_002291955.1. Taxonomy (GTDB): domain Bacteria; phylum Pseudomonadota; class Alphaproteobacteria; order Rhodobacterales; family Rhodobacteraceae; genus UBA996. Next base: position 3,842 of record DBBA01000340.1, read on the forward strand.
CGATGCACACGCGGCTGGCGACGAATCAGATCGAGCTGAGCCTGTCGCGGATTGCGCCGTTCACGGATGGTGACCTTGCGTTCCTGCAGGAACGCGGGATGCCGGTGATGGCGTGGTCGCCGCTTGGCGGGGGCGCGCTGATGACCGGGGCGGGGCCGGTGCAGGCGGTGATGGACCGGATCGCGGGCGAGCATGGCGTGGACCGGGCGGCGGTGGCGGTCGCGTGGCTGCTGGCGCACCCTGCGCGGGTGATCCCGGTGATGGGGACGAACAACCTGGCGCGGATCGCGGCCATTGGTGACGCGCTGCGCGTGCCGATGGACTGCGAGACGTGGTTCGAGTTGTACAGTGCGGCTTTGGGGCGGGAGGTTCCGTGACGATGGATGGCAGCGGTGGCGTGATGGCGCAGACCTTTGTGCCGGGGCCCGAGACGGCGCGGGCGTTCCGCGATGCGCTGGGGCGGTTCGCGACCGGCGTGACGGTCGTGACCTGTGCCACGGCGGACGGGCCGCTGGGGTTCACGGCGAACAGTTTCGCGTCGCTGTCGCTGGACCCGCCGCTTGTCCTCTGGTCGCCTGCCAAGGCGTCGCGCCGCTATGCGCCGTTTGTCGAGGCGGACCACTTTGCGATCCATGTGCTGGGGGCCGAGCAGGGCGGGATGGGAGCCGGGTTCGCACGCGACGGGACGGCGTTCGGGGCGGTGCCATGGGGCCTGAATGCCGAGGGCGTGCCGGTGATCGAAGGGGCGCTGGCCCGGTTCGAATGCGCGCGCGCGGCGCTGCACGATGCGGGCGATCACACCATCGTGGTGGGGCAGGTGCTGCGGGCGTCCCTGCGCGAGGGTGAGCCCTTGGTGTTTTCCTCGGGGCGCTACGGCGGGTTCCTGCCGGGATAGCGGGCGGGGCCTCCGGCCCTTGCCCCCCTTTGCACGGTCGGGCTATCTGGCGCCCGATACGAACCTTGGGCGGGGGCGCACATGCGGCGGGTGGTGATCACGGGGCTCGGGCTGGTCACGCCGCTGGGCACGGGCGTGGACGTGGCGTGGCAGCGCCTGCTGGCGGGCCGGTCGGGTGCGGGCACGATCACGCGGTTCGATGCCAGTCACCTCGCCACCACCTATGCCTGCGAGGTCAAGCGGGGCGACGGGTCGGATGGCACGTTCAACGCCGACGAATGGATGGAGCCGAAGGAGGCCCGCAAGGTCGATGACTTCATCCTGTACGGGATGGCTGCAGCGACCCAGGCGGTGCGCGATGCGGGCTGGATGCCCGAGACCGAGGCGGACCGGCTGCGCACGGGCGTGATGATCGGGTCGGGGATCGGCGGGCTGTCATCGATCGCCGATACGGCGGTCCTGCTGAAGGAGAAGGGACCGCGGCGCGTGTCGCCGTTCTTCATCCCCGGCGCGCTGATCAATCTGGTGAGCGGGCAGGTGTCGATCCGCTATGGCTTCAAAGGACCGAACCATGCGGTCGTCACGGCGTGTTCGACCGGGGCGCATGCCATCGGGGATGCGGCGCGGCTGATCCAGTGGGGGGATGCCGACGTGATGGTGGCGGGCGGGGCGGAAAGCCCGATCTGCGAGATCGGGATCGCCGGGTTCAACGCCTGCAAGGCGCTGTCCACAAAGCGCGGGACCGAGCCCGAGCGCGCGAGCCGCCCCTATGACGCCGACCGCGACGGGTTCGTGATGGGCGAGGGCGCGGGTGTCGTCGTGCTGGAGGCGCTGGATCATGCGCTGGCGCGGGGGGCGCGCATCTATGCCGAGGTCGTGGGCTACGGGATGTCGGGTGATGCCTATCACATCACGGCGCCGTCCGAGGATGGGGATGGGGCATTCCGCTGCATGACGGCGGCGCTGGCGCGGGCCGGGATCGCGCCGGGCGAGGTCGATTACATCAACGCGCACGGCACCTCGACCATGGCCGACACCATCGAACTGGGCGCGGTCGAGCGGCTGCTTGGGAACGCGGCGGGGCAGGCCAGCATGTCGTCCACCAAGTCGTCCATCGGGCACCTGCTGGGCGCGGCGGGCGCGGTCGAGGCGATCTTCTGTGCGCTGGCGATCCGCGATCAGGTTGCGCCGCCGACGATCAACCTGGACAATCCGGTGGTCCAGACGGCGCTTGATCTGGTGCCGAACGCGGCCCGCAAGCGGCGGATCGACGTGGCGCTGTCGAATTCGTTCGGGTTCGGGGGCACGAATGCGTCGCTCGTGCTGATGCGGGTTGCCGCCTGATGTGGCGGGCGATTGCGTCCAACGCGCTGACGCTGGGGATCGTCGTTCTTGTGCTCGTCGCGGCGGGCCTCGGGTGGGCACAGCGGCAATATGTGGGGCCGGGGCCGCTGGGCCTTTCGATCTGCTACCGGGTGGAGCCCGGGGCCAACATGGCGCGGGTCAGCCGTGACCTGCTGGCGGAAGGCGCGATCTCCAGCGGGGCGATCTTTCGGGTGGGGGCGGATTACGCCGGGAAGGCGGACCTGCTGAAGGCCGGGAGCTTCCTGATCCCGCAGGGCGCGAGCATGGAAGGGATTGTCGATATCCTGACGCGCGGGGGCGCCAGCACCTGCGGAACCGAGGTGATCCTGCGCGTGGGCGTGGCCGCTGCGGAAGTGCTGGTGCGGGAACTTGACCCTGCGACGCAGCGCTTCAACGAGGTCGTGAGTTTCGTGCCCGGCGCCGAGGTGCCTGCGGACTACGCGGCGGTGCGCGAGCAGTCGGATACGCGGTTCCGGGTGGCGCTGGTGGAGGGGACGACCGTCTGGCAGGTGGTCGAGAGCCTGAAGGCGGCGGATTTCCTGACCGGGGATGTGGTGACGCTGCCGCCCGAGGGGATGCTCGCACCCGACAGCTATGAGGTGCAGGCGGGCGCGGACCGCGCGGAACTGGTCGCGCGGATGCAGGCCGCGCAGGAGGCGCGGATCGCCGAGGTCTGGGCCGAGCGGGTCGAGGGCCTGCCCATCGAGACGCCAGAGGAGGCGCTGATCCTGGCGTCCATCATCGAAAAGGAAACCGCGGTGCCCGAGGAGCGGCCGCGGGTGGCGGCGGTGTTCGTAAACCGGCTGCGCCAGGGGATGCGGCTGCAGACCGACCCGACGGTGATCTATGGTGTGACGAACGGGCAGGGCGTGCTGGGGCGCGGCCTGCGGCAGAGCGAGCTGCAGCGCGAGACACCGTGGAACACCTATGTCATCACCGGGCTGCCGCCGACGCCCATTGCCAACCCTGGCATCGAAAGCCTGCGGGCCGCGGTCGATCCCGAGGCGAGCGACTACGTGTTCTTTGTCGCCCGCACGCTGGATCCGCAGGACGGGCACGCCTTTGCGCGGACGCTGGACGAGCACAACCGCAACGTGGCGGCCTATCGTGAGCAGCAGCGGGCGGCGGGGCAGCGCAGCGACTGAGCACGATCGCACCCCGGCACTGGGCGGCGTACGGGGCGGTGTACGGGCCAGCGTACGGGGGGTGTTGCAACCCTGGCGATTGTCCTTGATATTGCGAACGCCCCAAAGTAGAAGAAGAGCACGCTGGGAGAGATGGGCAAGGCGGCATCGCGAGATGGCCGCCTTTGGTCGTGTCCGGACGGATCGTCCGGGCGCCGCCTGTCGCTGCGACCGGCGCGGAGGTGATCGGCCGACATGACCCAGGCACCGGAGGGACTCCTCGACCTGTCGGTCGAGGAACTGGGACGCATTGCCGAAGAGCAGTTCGTCGCGGCGATCCGGGCGGTGGCGGCCTTTGCGCGGTTGGTCGAGAGCGGCGCCTGGCCGGAGAAGCCGGACGGCCGGACGGTGGCGGCTGCGGCGCGCAAGACGCTGGAGCATCTGTTCGACGAAAGGCACAGAGTTGCAGAACGTGTCCGAAAGGAAGGTGGAGGACATGCCGGAGGCAGTGTCCTTGACCTTGAGGCTGCCCGAACCGAAGTCCGACGGCGAATGGCTCGCCTGCGCGCCGCGGGAGGTGAGCGAGAGGTTCCTGAATGAGCTGAGCGCAGAGGCGCTGGCGGCGCTGCCGTACCTGTTCGAGATCTGGGCGCTGCCCCATCAGGTGCCGCCGGGGGGCGAATGGCGCACCTGGGTGATCCTGGGGGGCCGGGGCGCGGGCAAGACGCGCGCGGGTGCCGAGTGGGTGCGCGCGCAGGTCGAGGGGGCCGGGCCCTGGGATGCCGGGCGCTGTCGGCGGCTGGCGCTGGTGGGCGAGACGATCGACCAGGCGCGCGAGGTGATGGTGTTCGGCGAAAGCGGGATCCTGGCGTGTTCGCCCCCTGACCGGCGGCCCGAGTGGCAGGCGACCCGCAAGCGGCTGGTCTGGCCGAACGGGGCGGAGGCCGCGGTGGTGTCGGCGTCGGACCCAGAGAGCCTGCGCGGGCCGCAGTTCGACGCAGCCTGGGTGGACGAGCTGGCGAAGTGGAAGAAGGCGCAGGAGGCCTGGGACATGCTGGCCTTCACCCTGCGGCTGGGCGAGGCGCCGCGGGTGGTGGTGACGACGACCCCGCAGAGCACGAAGGTGCTGAAGCGGATCCTGGCGGCGCCCACGACGGTGGTAACGCGCGCGCCGACCGAGGCGAACCGGGCGTATCTGGCGCAAGGGTTCATCGAGGAGGTGCGGGCGCGCTACGCCGGGTCCGTCCACGAGCGGCAGGAACTGGACGGTGTGCTGCTGGAGGCGGTCGAGGGAGCCTTGTGGTCGCACAAGCGGCTGGAGGCGGCCCGGGTGACCGAGCTGCCCCGGTTCAGCCGGGTCGTGGTGGCGGTGGACCCGCCCGTGTCGGGCCATGCCGGGTCGGACGAATGCGGGATCGTGGTCGTGGGGGCCGTGACCGAGGGTGATCCGGCATCGTGGCGGTCGGTGGTGCTCGAAGACGCGAGCCTGCGCAGCACAAGCCCGTCGGGCTGGGCGCAGGCGGCGCTCGATGCCATGGCGCGGCACCGGGCGGACCGGCTGGTGGCGGAAGTGAACCAGGGCGGGAACCTGGTGGAAAGCGTGGTCCGGCAGCTGGATCCGATGGTGGCGTTCCGGGCGGTGCGGGCCAGCGCGGGGAAGTCGGCCCGGGCCGAGCCCGTGGCGGCGCTGTACGAGCAGGGTCGTGTGGGCCATGTGGCGGGTCTGGACGATCTGGAGGACCAGATGTGCCTGATGACCGTGCAGGGCTATGAGGGCCGCGGGTCGCCCGACCGGGTCGATGCGCTGGTCTGGGCGCTGACCGAGGCGATGATCGAACCGGCGCGGACGTATCGGCAGAAGCCGCATGTCCGCAGTCTGATCTAGGCCGCAAGCCGGGCAGGGCCCGTCGGCGGGCAACCAAGGAGACGACAGGATGGCATTCGATTTCCTGCGGCGGCGGCCGCGAGGGGACGGTGACGGCGTGCCTGCCGCATCGGGCGCGGCGGACACCGTGCCCGAGCGCAAGGCCTCGGCGACCGGCCCGGTGATCGCCTATGCGACGTCCGGACGGGTGGCGTGGAGTGCGCGGGATACCGTGTCGCTGACGCGGGCAGGGTTCCTGGGCAACCCGGTGGGCTTCCGGTCGGTGCGGCTGATTGCCGAGGCGGCTGCGGCGATCCCCCTGATCCTGCGCGACCGCGAACGCAGGTTCGAGGCGCATCCGCTGCTGGCGCTGTTGTCGCGGCCGAACCCGATGCAGGGGCAGGGCGATCTGTTCGAGGCGCTGTACGGGCAGATCGTGCTGACGGGCGACGGATACCTCGAAGCGGTGGGCGCCGACGATGGCTTGCCCGACGAGTTGCATGTGCTGCGGTCGGACCGGGTGAGCATCCTGCCGGGGGCCGATGGCTGGCCGATGGCGTTCGACTATGCGGTGGGCAACCGCAAGCACCGCTTCCCGGTGGTGGATGGGCTGTCGATGGTCTGCCACATCCGCAGCTTCCACCCGCAGGACGATCATTACGGTCTGGCGCCGATGCAGGCGGCGGCTGTCGCGGTCGATGTCCACAACGCGGCCAGCGCGTGGTCCAAGGCGCTTCTGGACAATGCCGCGCGGCCGTCGGGGGCGATCGTCTATACCGGGGGCGACGGGGCGCTGACCGCCGAGCAGTACGACCGGCTGCTGAACGAGCTTGCCGCCCACCATCAGGGCGCGCGCAATGCCGGGCGTCCGATGCTGCTGGAGGGGGGACTCGACTGGCGGCCGATGGGGTTCAGCCCGTCGGACATGGAGTTCCAGAAGACCAAGGAGGCTGCGGCGCGCGAGATCGCCCAGGCGTTCGGCGTGCCGCCGATGCTGATCGGCATTCCGGGCGACGCGACCTATGCCAACTATGCCGAGGCGCACCGGGCCTTCTATCGCCTGACGGTCCTGCCCCTGGTGTCGCGGGTTGCCGGGGCGCTGGGGCACTGGCTGTCGGCGATCTCGGGCGAGGCGGTGGAAATCGCACCGGACCTTGATGCGGTGCCGGCGCTGGCGGCCGAGCGCGAGGCGGTCTGGGCCCGCGTCGCGGGGGCAACGTTCCTGACCGATGCGGAGAAGCGGGCGCTTCTGGGGCTGCCCGCGCTGGAGGAGGACGAGGCATGAACGGGGCAACGCCGGGGCTGGACGTGAAGTTCACCCCGATCGGCAAGGTCGAGGCGGGGCCCGAGGGCACCGCGATCGAAGGGTATGCGAGCCTGTTCGACCGGGTGGACCAGGGGGGAGACGTGGTCCGTCCGGGCGCCTATGCCGTGAGCCTGAAGCGGCTGGCGGCGGACGGGCGGCGGGTGAAGATGCTGTGGCAGCACGATCCCGGGCGTCCGATCGGCGTGTGGGACGAGGTGCGCGAGGACGCGCGCGGCCTGTTCGTGAAGGGGCGGATCCTGCCCGATGTGGCGCAGGGGCGCGAGGCCGCCGCGCTGGTGGCGGCCGGTGCGATCGACGGGCTGTCCATCGGCTATCGCACGGTGACATCCGAGCGGGATGGCAAGGGTCGGCGCGTGCTGAGCGAGCTTGATCTTTGGGAAGTGTCGCTGGTGACCTTCCCGATGCTGCCCGAGGCGCGGGTGGGCGCCAAGGCGGACGACCCGGGCGCAGGGCTGATGGTCGAGGCCGCCCGCGCCCTGCGCGAGGCGGCAAGGATGTTGCGGGGCGCCTGAGGCGGCCCGGACCGGACAACGGCAACAGACAGGAACAAGCGATGACCAGGAGCGACAACGTCGCCCGGGGCGGCGGAGCCGTGCCGGAACAGAAGGTGCAGGACCCCGCCGCCGAGTTCAAGGCGGCCTTGGGCCAGTTCACGAACGATCTCGGTGCGTTCCGCGCCGGGGTGGAAGCGAAACTTCAACAGCAGGAAGAGCGACTGACCATGCTTGATCGGAAATCCGTGGCCGGGCTGCGCCCGGCGCTGGCCGCTGCGGCCGAGCCCACCGTCCCGCACCAGAAGGCGTTCGACGCCTATGTGCGGTCGGGGGACGACGACGCGCTGCGGGGCCTTGTGCTGGAAGGCAAGGCGATGTCGACCTCGGTCGCGGCGGATGGCGGCTATCTTGTCTCGCCGCGGACGGCCGAGACGATCCAGGGGGTGCTGCGGTCGCAGGCGTCGATCCGGGCGCTAGCCAATGTGGTGGCAATCGACGGCGGCACCTACGAGGTGCTCGTCGACCACACCGAGTTCGGGTCGGGCTGGGCGACCGAGGCTGCGGCCACGGTCGAGACCGGGACTCCGACGCTCGACAAGATCGCGATCCCGCTGCATGAGTTGTCGGCCCTGCCCAAGGTGTCGCAGCGCCTGCTGGATGACATCGCGTTCGACGTCGAGGGCTGGCTGGCCGAGCGGATCGGCGACCGGTTTGCCCGTGCCGAGGCGAACGCGTTCGTCGTGGGCAACGGCGTGGACAAGCCGCGCGGGTTCCTGGACCACACCAAGGTCGCGAACGCCACCTGGGCGTGGGGGTCGATCGGCTATGTCGCCACCGGAACGGCGGGTGCTTTCCCGGCCTCGGCTCCGGCGGATGTGCTGGTGGACCTCGTCTATGCGCTGGGTGCGCGCTACCGGGCGAACGGCACGTTCGTGATGAACTCGCGCACGGCGGGCCGCGTGCGCAAGCTGAAGGACGCGGACGGGCGGTTCCTGTGGTCGGACGGGCTGGCGGCGGGGGAACCGGCGCGGCTGCTGGGCTATCCCGTGCTGATCGCCGAGGACATGCCGGATGTGGCGAACGACGCTTTCGCGATCGCCTTCGGTGACTTCCGCGCGGGCTACACGATCGCCGAGCGCCCGGACCTGCGGGTGCTGCGCGACCCGTTCTCGGCCAAGCCGAACGTGCTGTTCTATGCGACCAAGCGCGTGGGCGGCGGCGTCAGCGACTATGCCGCGATCAAGCTCCTGCGCTTTGCGGTGAGCTGATCCGCGACCGGCGAAGAAGGGCCGGGCCGGTCGCTGACCGGCCCGGGCGGGCCGCCCTGAGGTTGCGGAGAGATTCATGAACCTGACGGAACTGACACCGGTCCTGCCCGAGGCGCTGCCGGTGACCGACCTGGCCGAGCACCTGCGTCTGGCCAGCGGATTTGCGCCGGACCCCGGGCAGGAGGCGCTGCTGCGCGGTGTCTTGCGCGCGGCGCTGGCGGCCATCGAGGCCCGGACTTCGAAGGCGATCCTGCGCCGCAGCTTTCGCCTGACGCTGGCCGCCTGGCGCGATCTGGGCGAGCAGGCGCTGCCGGTGGCCCCGGTCACGTCGGTGGCTGCACTGCGAATCGTGGACCGGATGGAGCAGGCCGTGGTGGCCGATCCTGCGGGGTGGCGTCTGGTGGCGGACACGCACCGGCCGCTGGTGCGCTCGGTGGGCTTCACGCTGCCGACCATCCCGGTGGGTGGTCGGGCCGAGATCGACTTCTCGGCCGGCTACGGCGCGACCTGGACCGAAGTGCCCGGTGACCTGAAGCAGGCGGTCCTGCTGCTGGCGGCCGAGTTCCACGACAACCGGTCGGGGGACCGGGGGATGCCCGACTGGGTCGCGGCGCTGGTCGCCCCGTATCGGCATGTCCGGCTCTGGGGGCTGGCGTGAGGCCCTGGCCGCGGTTGGATCGCCGCCTGACGCTGGAAAACCCCGAGCGCGTGCCCGACGGGGCGGGGGGCTTTGCGACCGTCTGGTCACCGCTTGGTGTGCTGTGGGGTCATGTGCGGGCGGGGGCAGGACGGATCGAAGGCGCGGAACAGGTCACGCTGTCCACCCTGACGTTCCGCATCTACGTGCGCGCCGCCGCGGAAGGCGATGCGCGGCGCCCCCGCCCCGAGCAGAGGTTGCGCGGTGGCGGCCGGACCTTCCGGGTCCTGGCCGTGACCGAGGCGCCTGACCTGCCGGGGCTTCTGGTCTGCTTCGCCAACGAGGAGATCCCGGCATGACCTACGCCAGTGCGGCTGCGTTGCAGTCGGCGGTCTATGCGCGGCTTGCCGGGGATGCTGCGCTGGCCCTTCTGGTCGGCGCTGCGGTCTATGACGCGGTTCCGGCAGGGATGCTTCCCGAGACCTACGTCAGTCTCGGGGCCGAGGAGGCGCGCAGCCGGGGTGATGCGTCGGGCACGGTCGCCGACCACGACATCGTCGTGACCGTGGTGAGTTCCGCGGCCGGGTTCGCAACAGCAAAGGCTGCCGCTGCGGCGG